>DATNRH010000358.1 GCA_036703605.1 Candidatus Obscuribacterales bacterium
AAGAAAACAAAGAAGGATTCCCCCCAGTGGTCTTATTGATACCTGCACTGGTTTCAAAAAGCAAAAACATCCCTCGTCGGTTGTGATGCAAGCGTAGTGAGGAGTAACGACCGACGTTCAGGGGGATGCGAGTGCCAAGGAGAGCCTTCAAAAAATCGGTTGCTTTAGAGAACTGGTTGCCAAGACAAGGGTTTTTCAAAAAGTTTATTGCTTCAGTTGTTCATGAATCTCATTCGGTTTTGTATTTTTTGTAGTTTTTTTTGTATTTTTCGCAATTTTTGTAGGGGTTCCAGACTTATTGCTCTCCACCTTCGGCATCGCCTCCTTCGGGGGTGCCTTCAACGGGAATTCCGCTCTCACGAAGTACGTTCAGTGCCTCGTTCACCTTGCCATCAAGAGCAGCGCCATCCTCGAGAAGGAGGATGAGCTCGGTGTTATCCATAGATTCGAGGAGCATGCCAGTAATCTTTCCGGAGAGATCGGGATGATTCTTGGCGATAAGGTGGTACAAACGGTCTCCCAGCATGTTCTTTGTCTCCTGGGGAGACTGAGCAGCCAACTCCTGAGGAGTAGGAAGGGGTGGCATAGCGCCAGGTTGAGCTTGGGCAACGTTGCCCTGGGGGTAGGGACGTTGGTTGTTGTAGCGAGTGTTGGGTCCACGGTTGGCAGGAGGGGCATTGCGGGCTTTTGCGCCAGCAGGGGCAGCACGGCCTCCGCGAGCAGCAGCGGCTCCACCACGGTGTCCACCGCGAGTAGCGCCCATGACGTAGCCAGGTTGTGGGTAGCCTCCAGCGGGGCGCCCTTGAGCGCCAGCAGGACCCTGTTGTTGGTTCCAGCGAGGGGGTCGTACACCCATGTTGTACATGGGCATGCGAGCCTGACCAGGTTGGAAAAATACGGGTCCGGAACCGGGGTACATAGGGTTGACGCCTCCGTTGGGTTGCATGCGCATTTGGCGTTGTTGAGAGTGCTGTTGCTCGAGTTGGGCTCTACGCACTTCCTTGCGCTGCGCCATGGCTACGTAGATGGGCTTTCCGGCGAGGATAGCGC
>DATNRH010000359.1 GCA_036703605.1 Candidatus Obscuribacterales bacterium
TGAAGAAAATCTTACTATGTACCGATGGCTCGCCCTTTGCTGAAACGATCTACCTCTACGGGGCCTGGTTTGCAAGCCGACTTGCCGCCGGTATTGATATCTTGTTTGTGACGGATATTCGCACGCAGCAATCGATCGCCAGCAGCAACTTGAGTGGCAGTATTGGGATCGATGCCTCAGAGGTCTTGCTCAGTCAGCTTGTCGAATTAGAGCATCAATGGGCGAAGTTGAATCACCAGCGGGCGAAGCTAGTGCTACAAAAAGCGGAAGCTTGTCTGAAAGAGCTGGGTATAGATCAGGTGAACCTGCTCCACGAAACAGGTTTCTTAGTAGACTGCTTCCATGAATTTGAAGACCAAGCAGACCTAGTGATGCTGGGTAAACGTGGCGAAACAGCCCAGTTTGCCGCCGGACATTTGGGGGCAAATGTAGAACGTATTCTGCGATCGAGCCATAAACCTTGTCTGGTTACCCCTCAAGACTTCCAGCCCATTGAACGTCTCTTGCTTGCCTATGATGGTAGCAAGAGCTGCCAAAGAATTCTGGAGTTTTTAGCCCAATCAACCCTGTTTCAAGGGTTAGAGCTTCATATTCTCACCGTTGCGAAATCTGCTGATCATGATGCTGCGATCGCTCAGATCCAAGAAGCAGAAGACATAGTGCGGCCAGCAGGCTTTAAGCCCATTAGCCAAGTGCTTCAGGGAGATTCGGAAACAGCGATCGCCAACTACGTCACCGAGCATCACATCACCCTGTTGCTTATGGGAGCCTATGGGCATAGCCGCATTCGTCACCTCGTCATCGGCAGCACAACCAGTCAAATTCTCCGTAGCACCCTGATTCCGGTGCTTGTCTTCCGTTAGGCATCTAGTTTAAGCGAGTGACTAGATGCCTATGGCTACAACCTTGATTAGGTCATGTATTGTTGCTGAGAATACATGTCCATCCATCGTTTTATGTCATAGCCTTGGTCTAAAGACGAAGCGTTTAGATGGATAAGATATATGTCTCCAAGTAGGGGATCCTGGGACAATACAATGTAATGGGTCAGCACAATAGGCCTCAAAAACTTATGGGGAGACCTATGTGGTGCTCTAAGGCTGCGACCGCAGCCGTGCTTCTTGCCCTTGCTTTTGGTGTTATGTCTTGGAGTAGGAGCGATCGCTGCCCTCTACAGAGCTATTTTCCTAGGGTTCTTCGCTTTTCCTAGTCCCTGTAAAACCCGCTAAACCCCTTGATCTTTCGTACGAGATAATCAGGGTTTGGGTGAGCTTAAAATACGCCCTAGTATCCAGACTAGGGCCGATGCCGTTCGAATTGAGTGCCGCTTGAGTGGACTG
>DATNRH010000360.1 GCA_036703605.1 Candidatus Obscuribacterales bacterium
CCATAGGCCACCAGGGGAGCGATCGCCCCTCCTGTGAGCGCTAGCAGGGTTAGGGGCCAGGCCGCACTTCCCGTCCCTAGGGGTAGAGCACAAACGCCCAACAACAGCAGCAGGCCCGGCAGAAGATCCCAAACGGAGCGCAGGGCTGCTTGATGGAGGGCACCTTTGCCGGTGGCTTTGAGGTAGGGATAGTAGGCGATCGCCACCTGTTGCCCCCAGCGCCCCCACCCCGCCGCCGCCGTCAGGGCCAAGAGCTGCCCCTGGGGTAGACTGGCCAGGGCCGTGGTCTTGAGCAGCAAGATGGCGATCGCCACCATCACCGCAAAGGCTCCCGAAGCACTATCGGCCATCACGGACAAACGGCGATCGGGAGCAACGGCTAAGCCATCAGCAGTGTCCATAGCTCCATCCAGATGTAGCCCGCCGGTAATCCACAGCCAGACACAGACCACCAGACTACTGCGGAGCAAATCCGGCAGCCAGACTGCCAGCAGGCTATCCCCTAGACCTAGCCCCACCCCCAGCAGAACACCCACCACCGGGGCCCAACAGGACACCCGGTCAAACGCCAGGGTTGTGCCCGGGGTGAGAGGTAGCTGGGTATAAAACAGCAGAGCGGCCAGCAGTTGCCGGGGAAACGAGGCGATCGCCGCTGCGATCGCCTTCCATGCCCCCCCGTTGAGAGGATCAAACGCCATATATCGTGTTTTTCGCGGATCGGGATGAGGGCTAGCCGTAATACAGAGTAGACAACCATCATACCCAGTTCTTCTAATCATGACGGTCTGTCGCCGTTTTAGGGCACAGAGGTTGGGGTTGTCTCGACGGTTGACGTCAGCTGAACGGTTGACTTCAGCCAAACAGCGGAGGGCTAATCGTTCCGATGGACTTAATAATGGAAAGGATAGACGTAATCATGGCCTATCAGGCTTACCATTCCATCTAGGTACAGGGATGGGTAATAGCACCTAAATTTTGACTGAAACCCGTTGCCCAGAAAAGAATTCAGTGGCTTTTGACCATGCCAGAGCGTGAATGGTGAGATAAGATCGAGGCATCCAACGTCCAAGCGATCGCATCCATGAATGCGGAGCTGTCCCTGCCCAAGCCTGTCCACACCTTAAAAGGTGTGACGCGATCGCATCCTGGGAGTTCCAACACTAGTCGTCCGTTCATAACGATTGATAGTCTACCTATTGTGATGGCAGTTCTGAGCAATGCCTAGGCACAACCTCAGAAACCACAACGGGGCGATTTACCATTCCAAGGTTCTCCTGTCATAGCCCCTAGTTTCCTGGACTTTGTCATCAGTACCCCCTGATTTCGCCCTGCTGCTCCTGCCCTGCTACGCCTCATTTACATCAAGGCTTCCTCCTATGACGCACGATTCCCATTCCTCCAGCCATACCAAGTTGCCAGCCCCTTGTATTGTTGACACGGGCATCATTGTGAACAAGCGAGACATGCTTCGCCTCCTTGCCGATCTCGGTCGGGTTCACTATGTCTATCAACAGGGTGGCGACGTCATTAGCGAAGGAGAAGGGTATGTGGTCGATGTGTTCTCAGACATGGGGCAATCGACATTAGTGGCTAACCACACTCTATACTTGAACGTTCAAAGTTTTGACTATCTTGAGCTGCAGCGATCGCCTCAAAACAGCGCTGTGTTCAACCTGATTCAAGATGACTGGCATTTGCGCCTCTTGCCGTTGTCGAATCCACTTCAAGAGCAAACCACCCGCAACCTCAATGCCGCCGCGTTAGAGGCCGTAGTGGCTGAAGTTCTCTCCGCAGGGTGGGACATGCGCATGGACGATGAGGACAACTTTTCCCTTTAAACCTTCTCTCTCTAGCAAGCATTGCCCATCACTGCCGAGCTTGAGATATCTAAATCTCGCTGGACGCCAGCACCTAGGGGAGCGATCGCTCCTGCGAATTGCCAGGACATCGTGAACCAGGCATACTGATAACACTATTAAGCGCGGCAAGGATTGCAGAGCCACCGTGGGATTTTCGTTTGAATGTCAAGGACAATGCAGCACCACCCATGCTCGGGCAGGCGTGTTTCATACGCCCCATGGTGCCGTTGAAACCCCACGGTTTATGCCTGTGGGCACATTAGCCAATGTCAAAACCGTGACGCCAGCCCAGCTCAAGGCGACCGGAGCCCAGATGGTGCTGGCCAATACCTACCATCTGCATCTCCAGCCCGGCGAGGAGATTGTGGAAGAAGCCGGCGGGCTGCACCAGTTTATGCAGTGGCATGGGCCCATGCTGACCGACTCGGGTGGCTTTCAGGTTTTCAGCCTCAGCGACATGCGGGTGATTGAGGAAGAAGGGGTGACCTTCCGATCGCCTCGGGATGGACGAATGATTCACCTCACCCCGGAGCGCTCGATCCAGATCCAGAATGCGTTGGGGGCAGATGTGATCATGGCCTTTGATGAATGCCCGCCCTACCCTGCCACCTACGAAGCCGTGGCCGCCGCCACCGAGCGCACCTACCGCTGGCTGAAGCGCTGCATCACCGCTCACCAACGCCCCGACCAAGCGTTGTTCGGCATTGTCCAAGGCGGCGTTCACCTTGATTTACGCCAGCAGGCCGCGCGCAATTTAGTGGAGCTCGATCTGCCCGGCTATGCTATCGGCGGCGTCAGCGTAGGCGAACCAGCAGAATTTATCGAGCCGATTGTCAAGGCAACCGCGCCTCTGCTGCCCTTGAACAAGCCACGCTACCTGATGGGTGTGGGCAGCTACCGAGAAATGGCCCAGGCGATCGCTGCTGGCGTAGACTTGTTTGACTGCGTGATTCCCACCCGATTAGGTCGCCATGGTAATGCCTTAGTCAAGGGCGATCGCTGGAATTTGAAAAACGCTAGATTTCGCCGCGACTATGAACCCGTTGATGCTGAATGCCCCTGCTATACCTGCCAGACGTTCACCCGCGCCTACATCTGCCATCTGCTGCGATCGCAGGAAGCCCTAGCCTATACGCTCATCTCTATCCACAACATCACAGAGCTGATACGCTTTACCCAGCGCATCCGCGAGTCTATCCTCAGCGATCGCTTCACCACAGACTTTGCCCATTGGCTACAGCCCAAGGGCGATCGCTGACCATCCACGAAAGCGGTCTAGGTGTTGAAGCGCCATAGCTCTAGGCCCCGAGTGCCATCATTAGCCACGAAGTAGAGGACATCATCAATCCCAATCAAGCTGCTAGGATTTGAACCCTGATCGCCGCCAATGTCGTCTACTTGGGTTGTACCGCCCGCCGTACCGTCTGAGCGCCACAGTTCTCGGCCATCACCCCGGCCATCATCCGCCGCAAAATAGAGGCGATCGTTGACCACAGCAAACTGAGCAGGACTCGATCCTTCATCGAAATTGGTGTTGATATCAGCGACCAGCCTTGTGCCAGCTGTCGTGCCATCCGAGCGCCAGAGTTCTCGACCATCACGCCCATCATCCGCCGCAAAGTACAGACGGTTGTCAAACTCAATTAAATCTGTTGGATTGGAGCCCACCTGTCCTGGATTGAGATCAACCGCTAACACAGGCCGGTTGCTATTGCTAACGCTATCAAGCCGCCAGAGTTCTCGACCATCCCGCCCGTTATCCGCCGCAAAGTAAAGGCGATCGCCCACCACCGTTAGCTCACTAGGGGATGACGATAGGTCTCCAGGATTTAAATCCGCTACCTGGACGGTTCCAGCAATCGTTCCATTGCTGCGCCATAGTTCAACACCATCCCGCCCATTACTGGCAGAAAAATAAAGCGCGTTGTCAAACTCCACCAGCCAATTGGGGCTCGAACTTCCTGTACCTCGATTAATATCTGCAACTTGACTGACCTGATTGTTTTCAGTCACGCGCCACAGTTCTCGCCCTGTACGGCCATCATCGGCAGCAAAATACAGAGTATCACCTACCACTGCAAAACTAGAGGGGCTAGAACTGTCCTGTCCTCGGTTAATATCTGCAACCAGTTGAGTGCCATTGCGAGTGCCATCTGTCCGCCAAAGCTCAATCCCCTCACCGGTACCATCATCGGCAGAGAAATAGATGAAATTATTGAATACCGTGAGATTGGTAGGATTCGATGACTCCGCCCCTCGATTAATATCTACGACCAGTTGGGTACCCGCGTTGGTGCCATCCGATCGCCACAACTCGCGACCATTACGGCCATCATCGGCAGAAAAATAGAGATCATCATTCAGAACCACGAAGTCTGTACGAAGGGCAAGAGCAGACAGTTCCCCCGGATTAATATCCCGCACCAACACTGAGTTTTGTCCCCCAATGCCGCCACCGCCACCATTGGGCGGTGGTTCTGGATCATCAATGGTTCTGGGCGCACGGGCCGATGCCATTCTTAAGGTGTAGGACGTCGGCCGACGACCCCGCGTAAACACTCGCATGTAATAGACACCGGGCGGCAAAGGCGGCCGTCGAGGTGATTGATCGTCATTAGCCCCTAGGCGGATTAGTTCCACCTGTGTGCCTTTACGAATCGATCGCGCCACTACTTGGCGATTGCGATTAAATAGAACAAGATCTACGTTGGCTTGCAGGTTATAAAGATCCGCATAAAAGAAACTGCGGTTGCGATTGGTGCGGAACTTAAACCAGTCACTGCGGCTGCTTGGCCCGAGGTTATTCTCAAACTCCCTCAAAACATTGCTGATGTTAACCAGCGGGGCCGATTCAAAGGTATTTCCTGGGTTAGTGCTCATAGAGCGTCCTTGCGTGGCAGGTCTATAAAAATAGGGTAGCTTTGAGGCTGAAACCCAGAGCTACCCACGTTAGTTGATATCAACAATCGAGATGCCCCGATGCTAACGCAGCGGCATACCCTGTTGGCGAAGAACTTCCTGGACGTCTTGTCCTGGAGAATAGCGATAGCCAAAGTTGGATAGATCTGAGTCATCCAAAATTTGCGGCGTTACTAAAACCACCACCTCTTGGCGAGAGTTTTCACGATTGGTGCTTCTAAACAGCGCACCCAAGATGGGAATATCTCCCAAAATTGGTACCTTGCTCACCTCAACGCGATCGCTATCTTGAATAATCCCAGCCAGGATCAACGTTTGCCCATCCCGCATCCGAATCCGTTCAGTACGTACGGTGCGTTCTTGCAAGAGAACAATATCCCCATCCCGCTCAGTGCTGAACACTTGGGAAATTGAAGACACAGTTGGCTCCACAGACATCGTCACAAAGCCATTATCATCAATCCGTTCAACAATAATGTCGAGAATGAGACCTGCATCGTTAATGATGGGCTCAGAGGATGTGACGGCACCAGTCTCATCCGTAGAGATTCGGGAACCGCCATACACTTGGGACGTTAATTGAACCGTAGCACGTGATCCCTCTTGGACGGTAAGCGTCGGATCGGTCAGGATTTTTGCGTTGCCGCTAATCACCTGAGCCTGCAAGTCAAACAGGAAATCCCGGGTGTATTGATAGAGCTGAGGAAGGGCAACCTCAAAGGTGCCGCCATCCCTCGGATCAAAATCCGTGATACCGGGCTGCAGCGGGTTAGAGTTGGTGCCAAAGTTGGGGCGCGGCAAGCCTCCTTCAGGGAAAGACGACGGATCAATGGGTAGGAACCGGCGCTCAGTGACAAACTGCCCTGGGTTATTGGGATCAGGCACTGTCACCTCAAATTCACCGAAGAATTGGTCTGGGCTGCCTGTACTTTGGTTGGCCCCAAAGGGTGCATTAGACTGAGCATCTAGGAAAGGCTCAACAGTCACACCATCTGGATACAGACCACCGGTAATCGGACGGTTAAGGCGACTGTTGTTGAGATCGCTAATGCTAGGTGGACGGGCTTCTCCATAGCGAGCCCCCAGGGATCCACCATCACTCACAAAGAAGCCGTCACCAATACCGAAGGAGAAACTGGTGGAAAAGTCTTCTGTCGCTAGCAGGTTAACGTCCACTACCTTCACATTGATAGCCACTTGACGGCGTCGGAGATCGAGCTGAGCTAGTAGATCCGTAGCTGTCTGCACCCGGCGGGGAGATCCTACTAGGGTGATGGCATTGAGTCGGTTATCAGTAGTCACCGATAAACCTTGCAGCAACAAGGGACTTTCCCCAGGCTGGACTTCCACGGCCACAATCTGAGGTGGCTCTAGAATCTCAACGGTTCGGGCAGCAGCTCCTTCTCCAATGGTTTCAATTCGCACGGCTTGGAAGGCTTGACGCGACTCTGCCCCTTGGGTTGCTAAGAAGTTAGCAGCTTCAGCAGCCGTCACCTGGTTGAGGCGCAGGGTGCGAGCAATGATATTACGAGCGTCATCGGGCAAGCGCGGCCCCACAAAAATGGTTCGCCCTTCACGGTTGGCTTCTAGACCACTAATGCGCAATACATAGTTAAAGACGTCCTGAACCGGCTCGTTCTCAATATCGAGGGAAATACGTACTTCCTCAGCATCTTCATCTCCAGATGCTTGACCGTCGTCGGCGTTTATGCCTGGAATCTCACCAATATAGGCAATGTTCAGGTTGGCAGCACGAGCTAGCAGAGATAGGACATCACGCACCGGTGCATCTCGCAAAACCAAGCGAGGCACGCGTTCAGTCGTTGCTAGGTCAATGCGATCGCGTGATGTATCGAGGGTTGAAACAGCGATATCGCCCAAGGGTGGTGCAACCGCCCTTGATTGGAGCGGTGGCGTAAAGCCTTGAGCTGGGTTGAGAACCGGTACCCCGTCAATAAACAGCTCCGGATTAGGCACCAAGACAGGGCTAGGCGAAGGCATCTGGGCAATTGAGGGAGGTGGCGCAGGGGCAACTTGGGGTGGTGGCGCAGGAGCCGGTGCAGGAGCCGGTGCCGGCGCTTGAGCTGTTGCTCCAGCATTAGCAAAGTCAAACACAATGCTGTTGTCAGCTTGACGGACTTGCCCAGAGGGAGCGCTATCGGAGGCGGAGGTGATCGACAGACGAATGCTGTTTTCGTCCACTTGAGTGACGCTGACGGAGGCAATGCCAGGGGCCGGATTATTTTGCAAATAACCGTTGCCCTCGGGAAGCTGAAGCTGCGTGTTGATGATGTCCGACACCAGCGTATTCCCCTGAGCGATGGTAAACACCTGGGGGCGATCGCCCTCCTGGGTTTGTAACACCACTTCAACACCATTGGATGCCTCAGTCACCTGTACCCCGGTTACACGGGTTGGCTGGGCAGAAGCCGGCTGAGCCGTCATCGCCACCATCATGCCACTGGCCACCACACTACTCAATCCTAAAAGACGTTTCACTGTCCCCTCCTCCTTCAAAATCTCTTGGATGAACTAACCCGTAACATCAACACTGAGCGCTAAATCTAGTTCATATGAGCGAATTAACCGAATCCAGTTGATACACTTCTCGTTGACTGGTAGGGGGCGAACCCTCTCATGCCAACCCATCTTGCTGGACAGCCCTGAAGCACCATTAACTGCCTGCCTCGGCATTCCCTGCGCCTTCTGTGGCTTCTGTGCCTTCCGCTCCTTCCGCTCCTTCCGCTCCTTCCGCTCCTTCCGCTCCTTCCGCTCCTTCCGCTCCTTCCAGCGGAGGAGGATTGGCAGCTTCAAAGGATCCCTCTGGAGCCGGCAGCAACACATGGACTTGGAAGCTCGTGTCGATCAACACATAGTCACTTCTAGCAATCACTTGTCCCTGCTGATTGACCAGCGACTCTTGGGCGGCTGTGTTCAATTCTGAATTAAACTCTCGCAGCACCATGAGTGGTTGCAATCGCTCAATACTACGAATAATTGATTGAGTTTGGGTAAAGTCACCCCGCATCGACACATCAAATACCCGACGCTCCAGGCGATTATTCACAGCCGGACCATAGCTGCTGTCGGTAATCACCCCTGACAAGTCATCATTCAGCTCAAACGTGACAAGGTTTGCCTGCCGCACTTCATCCTCAATACCCGCATTAGCTGAGCGAATGCGTTCGTTGAGGTCAAAGAGTAGCGTATCCAAGCTAGCCTCGCTAGCAAATAAGCCCAGCACATCCGTCCGCAGATTTTCTGCCTCAACCAGTCGGGCTTGGGCTTCTTCAATTTGTCGCTCTAGCTCACCCGTATCCACGAGCAAACTTTGCTTTTGATCCACCTCACTTTGCAGAGCGCTATTGGTCTCCAAAACAGGTGAAACTAAATTTTGGAAGACCCAAAGAGCAGCAGCAGCGCCTAACACAATCAGCAGCAGCCCGCTCACCAAGGGAGTCAGTTCAATTCCAAAGACCTTCGGATAGGGAGATGTCTCTTCCATATCCGGTGCATTAGACATAAAATCACCGGCTGTCATGGCTGCAACACTCCTCGATTACGCAGGGTTTCAATACGGGATGTTAGACCGTAGGATAGGGTGCCTTCTAGTTCATCAAAGAGTTCCGAGGCAGTCATATCCGTGAGACGAGCTTCGATGGTATAGCTCACTTGCTGGCGCAGAGACACCTCTACAGAAACATCGTCATTCTCCGGCTCAAGCTGTCGTGGGTCGTCTACGAGCTCAGCTACAACCAAACGAGTTTCGTCGCTGTTCAAAAAGGGCGATCGCTGCAGCAGGAGCAAAAAGTCGTTGACGGCCGTAAACGTCGTTGCATAGCCTCGAATCTGAATCTTGGTTTCAGGGGGCGGCGGCGGCGGCGGTACTGTCCCATCAGCATTCGCGACAGGCGTCGAGCCACGGGGGGCAGCCTCTTCTTCAACTTGAGCAATTTGGATAACCTGCACAATATCTGGCGGTGTGTTGGCAGGCATATTGGGAATGCGATCGCGCACATCCTGCAAGATGGCAGACCAAGGTTTGATGCGATCAAACACCGTTGCTAGAGCCTGCACCTCTTCTTCAATGAGCTTGACCTGACTATCAACGTCAGCAAACTCACCCCGAAGGCTTTCAATTTGCGCAATCTGGTTATCCAGCGCTTGATTTTCCTGCTGCAAAATTCCGGTACGATACTGCGAAAACAACCAAAGACCCACCATGGCTGCCGGCAACCCGATACCAATAATTAAACCGGCATACAGCATAATCGGGCTTTGGGGCGCAGCCGCCTTAGAGGCGGCCGGTTCTGCGCTAATTCGCTCTTCGCGATCGCTTAAAAAATTAATGTCTAGACTATACATCTACCATGCCTCCCGCAACGCCAGCCCCAAGACAACACCCAGACCAGCCGGATGTTGAATATCTATTACTTCATTCTCCACAATCTCCAAGGAAATAGCGGCAACTGGATCAACCTGACTTGCAGGAAGACTGAGCCGCTGGGAGAAGAACTCATCTAGTTGACCAATGGCCCCGCCAGGCCCCGCCAGCAAAAGCTGCGCCACCTCCATGTTGTCACCCTGGTTGAGGTAGAAATCAATGGACCGCCTCAGCTCATCGGCCAATTCGCCTAGAACCCTCAACATAGCGGCAGAACCAGGATTGGTACCTCCCATCTGGGGTACACCCACACTATCCATCGGCGTAACTGGAATAGTCATGCCTTGCAGCAAATCGGTATTGCGCGAGGGCGGTAGATTCATGGCTCGGCTGAGGGCGCTCTGAATCTGGTAGGTGCCAATCGGCACGGTTCGTGAAAACTGGGGCACCCCATCCACCGTGATGGAAATTTCAGTGCTGTCAAATTCAATATCAACAATGGCGGCAGCTTCTTGAGGCGTAAACTGTCGGAGCTGCTCGCGAATGGTGCGAATCAGAGAAAAGCTGCTAATTTCTAGCACGTTGATGGCAATGCCCGCCTGCTGGAATGTATCGAGGTAGGTATCCGTCACGTCTTTGCGAGTGGCCACCAGTAACACCTGAACCTTATCGATGCCATCTTCATCGACGAAAAAGCCGAGCTTTTGGTAATCAACGTCGGCTTCTTCTCGGGGGAACGGGAGGTATAGCCCAGCTTCTTGATTCAGCACCATCTCCCGCAGTTCATTGTCATCTAGCTCCGCCGGGACTGGAATAATCCGGGTGACAGTATCTCGCCCTCCAGGAATAGCCGTTGCTGCACTTTTTACCTTGATGCCGTTGGTTTCAAGGACTTGCTGCACAATTTCTGCCATGGCAGGCGAATCAATAATCTGCCCTTCCTGAAAAATTCCCTCTGGCACTTCAGCAGTAGCCAGTTTCGCCAATTGAAACCCCTGACCCTTTTTCTTTAACTGAGCCACGTTCACTCGTTCAGGGGTCAGCTCGATACCGATCCCTTTCGTCTTCTTTGATAGCAAATCCTGAAGAATTCTAACCACGATACTATCCGCTCATTCACTAAAGATAAACGCTGGCCAAGGGGGCGACGCCGACGAAAGAACACCTATCTATCGAGCTAATGCGATCGCATCCTACTCGATTTCCTAAAGAACTGCCACCTTAAAATAAAAGCATAGATTTTTCGAAACTGCAGGACTAAACTTAGTCCCAACCTGTCTCTCCCATGCCTGAATTCTCAACGACTAGTCTCCCCAAGAGATGAAGGCTAAATACATGTTCACACCGCTATGGACTTGCCTCAAAATACGACCATCTATGGGTATATTCTGAAGCAAGAGACTTGTAACCATTGAGTCACGATAGCAAGGATTAAACTCACCCATTTCGATCGATTTAGACCCTTCTATTGAGACCATCACCAGACGGCGGATTGAGAAGAGAAATCGTGGCTTTGTAGAACCCCTAAAACGAAGCTAACCCCGCAGTGACACAAGGCATCGCGATCGCTTTCGGGGTGAGCCATGATCTATTCAGAGCTCTAACAAGAGAACAAAACCGTTGAACGCCTCGCTCAAGTGCGATGGTTATACCTAGCCTGCCCTCCATAGCTCCTCCTCATATCTAAGAGATATCTAAGAGTGCTTGGCAGCTATCCCGCTCCAGCAACCAAGAGTAGCGCACCAACCCTTTAGGCTGGGTTGACGATTAACCGATCGCATCGATGAGTTACCAGCGATACTACACACAAAATCGGAAATTGCGCAGGGTTTGGCGAAAACTTAGCAATGTTGTCCCTGATCCAGCAGGCAAGGGCTCAGCGATCGCTCTTTTCAGGCAACATTCATCCTCATACAGCCCATGGGTAGGCGCGAGGGACTTCACCATCGACGCCAGCTCTTGTAGCTCTTATACCGATCATGAGCTAGGGCAACCCTGGGTTAACAAGAACGATCAACCGATGGCTAGGTTATGTCAATGCTGGCTCGGATGACATGGGGGCGATCGCCATCCCTAGACTAACAGCGACTCCGAACACCTTATATCCTTGCTCCCTGCGGTGATGCTCCACTAACTTGCTGCTTCTTTCGACCACGACAGGCGGTATTCCGGACGTTCTGCAGCCCTTGTGATCCGTCATCATCCCCTAGGTCTGCCCTAGGAGCGATCGCATCCCAACCCGTATTCACCCCGACCTACCCATGAAAGTTTGCTGTTCTGAGGGGAAACGGTCGTAAAGAGTTAACAAGATCATGGATATAGATGACGCACGCATACTGCGGGTCAATCACCTCCTCGCTATCTAGCGATCGCTAGAAAAGTACATCCCTCAAGCCTCGACATCCAGGCCGGATCCCAACCAGGATTCGAGTACGGATTTCAGTCTTGAACCAGCATGTCTAATTCTGTCCATGAATCCATTCGTGTATCAATCCAGAGCGGGACAGGATTTCTAGGATTGGGCAGGATTGCACCTAGCTCCTCCACCGCGCTGTTATTGTCAACCAGCTATAAATCTGAGAGCCGACTATGGTATCTGGGTCCCATCAACCACCGTTTTCTCATCACGCCACACAGCCTGAATCAATTCCTTCCCCCGCTGTCATCCATCTTCCCTATGAATCAGACGAGATGGACTTGCAGAACGTCAAAGAAGTTATCTACCGACGACGGTGGATGCTGGCAGGGGTGGCGATCGCTACAACGGTGTGTTTTTGGGGTTGGACGCTGACCCGCACACCCATTTATCGTGGAGAATTTCAGGTGTTGGTGGAGGCGATCGCTGAAGTAGATCCCTCTGAAGAGTTGCTGCGCGAGGGCAGTCAGTTTCGCACCACCTTTGACTACGATACCCAAACAGAGGTGTTGCGCAGTCCAGCCTTGCTACGCCCCATTCTCGAAACGCTGCAAGAAACCTACCCCGATTTCAGCTACTCAGAATTAGCTGGCAACCTCAGCATCACGCGCCTGCGAGAGACAAAGGTGCTCTCGGTGAGCTACCGTAACCCTGATCCAGAACGCATTCAAACCGTCCTGGATGCCGTCGCTGAGGAATATCTCAAATATAGCTTTGAGCAACGGCAAACCAGTCTGCAGCAGGGTGTGCAGTTTGTTGAAGGTCAACTGCCAGAATTGCGCGATCGCGTGAATTCGCTACAGCAGCGTCTAGAGCGGTTTCGCCAAGAATATAGCCTGATCGACCCAGAATCGCGGGGCACCGAACTGTCCCGCCTGATCACCTCCATTGAAGAACAGCAGCAAAGCACCCGCACCCAGCTTTCAGAAGCAGAGTCTCTTTACCTGGCCATTCAAAGCCAGCTCGGCTACAGTCCCGACCAAGCTTTAGCAGCTTCGGCCCTGAGTGAATCGACCCGCTACCAGGCTATTTTGAACGAGGTACAGGAAGTTGAGGCACAGATTGCCACGGAATCTGCCCGATTCTTGCCTGATACCCCTAATGTGCAGGTGCTGGAGGATCGGCGAGATAGTTTATTGCCGCTGTTGGAACAGGAGGCCGATCGCATCCTTGGGCAGCGGTTATCGAATCAAATGGATGGCAACCTCACGTCCATTTCCATCGACCTCAGCCGCCAGTTGATCAACACAGCCAACGAAGTTCAGGTTCTACAAACTCGCCAGCGGGCCTTAGCAGACGTCGAACAGCAAATTAAGCAAGAGTTTGACCTTGTCCCCGCCCTAGCCCGGCAGTATACCGACCTGCAGCGGGAGTTAAGCATTGCCACTGATAGCCTGAATCGATTTTTGACCACTCGGGAATCCCTGGAACTGCAGGCTGCTCAGCAGTCAGTTCCCTGGCAGCTCATTTCCGAACCCACAACGATGAATTCTCCCATTGCCCCCAATGTTCCCCGTAGTTTGATGCTAGGGGCGATCGCTGGAGCTTTGTTAGGGGCAGGGGCAGCCTTTGTCACCGACAAACTGGATACAGTTTTTCATACCCCCGACGACTTGAAAGCCTTTGCCCGATTGCCAATGCTAGGTGTGGTGCCGTTTATTCGCCAGCCCAACCAAATGCTCGTCCAGGGCGCAGATACAGCAGCAGGAAACCGCAAGGCATCCTCCTACCACTACCAATCCTCTCCCTTTCTGGAAGCCTTTCGATCGCTCTATACCAATATCCGCTTCCTGGGAGCCGATCGCCCCATTCGTTCCGTTGTGATTAGTTCTGCCGTCCCGGCGGAGGGTAAATCGACCATTGCGCTGAACTTGGCACGAGCCACCGCCATTATGGGACAGCGGGTATTGCTAGTGGATGCAGATTTGCGGTTACCCCAAGTACACGAACGGCTAAAAATTCCTAACCTTAAGGGATTGAGCAATGTGATGACGGGTGATTGCTCCCTCGAAGACGCTATGCAGCGATCGCCCATTGATGAAAACTTAACGGTGATCACGGCAGGGATGATTCCCCCCGACCCAATTCAGCTCCTGTCATCCCAAAAGATGCAGCAGTTTAACCAAACGGTGACCCAAGACTTTGACATTGTCATTTACGACATGCCACCCCTGCTGGGATTTGCCGACAGCAGCCTGCTAGCCGCCCAAACCGATGGCATGATTGTCGTCGTCGGTTTGGGTACCACCAGCCGTACCGATCTGAAGCAAGCCCTCGATACCCTAGATGTTTCACCGGTATCCTTGTTGGGCGTGGTAGCCAATGGCATCAAATCTCACACCACCCGATCCTATGGCTACAACCGCTACCACCAGTACTACAAAGCCTATGCAGATGGAGCCGCCGCGCCGGAACCTGCAGCCGAGTCTTGGGTGGATGGTCTGCGCCAACGTTTGACCTCAGCATTTCCGGCAGCCAAGGATCTAGAAGATGAGGTTGATGGGGTAAACGAGGTAGACCATTCCGTAGACGACGCTGAGGAGGTAGGGGCAGGCGCGATCGCTGACCTACCAGGTGAGGGGGGACTCGATCAGTCCTTAACAAGCCTAGAAATGGAGGATCCACCGAATGGGCATCAGCCTATCCCTTCGATCTTTGAGCAGGATCAAGAACACTCCTATCAGTTCACAGGACAATTCACAACCGATGAGCTGAGCTACACCGATCTGTATACCCAAAGTCATAACCAGGCATCCCTAAATGGGCTAGCCAACACCGACCTGAGCACCTGGGATCATCCTGCAGATCTGCCAGATTTATCCCCCGTAGAACCTCAAGAGAAGCCATCCTGGGACGACTTAGAACCCGAAACCATGCAAGATCTAGCCCGTGACCTAGATGAGCTAGACGAGCTGGACGAGCTCCAAAGCGTACCGGAACCCTTTGCAGATCTGTTAAACCACGAAGAAGCATGGAATCCTGCCGATGTAGATCTCAACGGCGATCTCGAACTGGAAGCCCTAGCTGCGGATAGGGGTGAAAATGCCATGCTAGACAAGTTGATGGGATTTGAGTCCGACGATCAACCGAGCGAACTCGCCATGGACGACGCACCTCCCTCCCCAGAGGAACAAAGTTTTTTGCTCAAGCGCCTCTCCGGCATGAACCTGCTCTCACGATGGCAGGATCACCCTCAGCCTCCAGCCGAGGCCGATGATGTAACGCCATCGCTAGATGAGTCTAAGAATCAGGTTCCTAGCTCCGAAGCGATCGCTGCCACAGAATCGCTCCGACAGGTCTCGAATCCAGAGGCTCCTCCATCTGACAACCACGATGAGGGCTGGCACGATCGCAACGACGACTGGCAAGATCACGACATCACCGACCTAGATTGGCAGACGCCCGTCGATACAGCCGATGATGCTCCTTCCCTAGAGGTATCCCAAACCGTTGGCACCCATAACACCATCCCGACCGAGTCCCCAGGTCTAACCCATCAGACAGATCCAGAGAGCGATCGCTCTGAAGCCGTAGCATGGCTCGAACGGCCGGCGGCAGTCGATGCTGAATCAGCTCAAGTACAGTCCACGCTGCAGGCTGCGGAAACGCCCGTAGGGTCGGAGGATAGTTCAACATCCCTGGCCCTAGACACAGAGGTCGATGTTCAAACGGTAGCCCAACCGTTTCAAGGCACCGACTGGCAGTCGTCCATCAACCAAGACTCCCCGAATGGACAACAGGCCACCCAGTCAAGCATCACCGATACCCATCTCCAAGACGAAGCGAGCGACCCTGAAAGTGATCCTGAGAATGATTCTGAAACAGGTTCCCCTTTCCTGACGGCTATCTTTATTGCCCAAGAAGCGATCGCTGCGGGACAAACCGCCCAAAGCAGTGAAGACTGGCTGCACTTAGCCCAGCAATGGCAACAGGCCTCAGACCTCATGGGAGAGGTGACCTCCGGTGACGACCAGTATGAGATGGCCCAGCAATGTCAGCATCTTTACCAGCGGAATAGCGACTATGCTCGCAATCGGGCTATTCACTAATCCTGCACATCACTGCCCAAATTCAATCCTGGCCTGATCAACAATATCGGCCGTCACAATATCGGTCTCCGCTTCACGAGCGATCGCCTCAATACGCTGCCTGGCCTGCGATCGCACAAAGAAGGGAATGTTTTTAAACTTTGCGGTGGCATCAGAAGTCCATTGCAAACCACCCGCCCAATCTGTCTCCGACATCAATTCGTCCATCCTCAACAACAAGCTACCTCTTGGTGATGGATCCGCAAGTCCCTATGGTAGGGTCTGGCAATAGATCCTTGCGGGCAGCGATCGCACCCCACTGTTGTTGGAAGCATGGAGGCAACTGCGCCAACCCTGATTCTCATCCTACAGCGATCGGGGAATCGAGAGGAGGATCGGATCAAAAGCAGAGAAGTGAAAGCGACAGATCTAGGGGCGATCGCCCAACAATCCTGAACAAAAAAAGGGCTCCCTAGGGAGCCCTTCACAGTTGAGAAAAATCGTGAACCTAGTCTAGGTCGCTCATCGACAACACAGGCTCAGTTTCGCGGTTAATCCCTTTCTCAAAGCCAGCTTCAGCAGCCCGAGCGCGCCCGGCATGCCAGAGGTGACCTACAAGGAAGAAGAACCCTAGAACAAAGTGAGAGGTAGACAACCAAGCACGGGGAGATACAAAGTTCACCGAGTTGATTTCCGTTGCCACACCACCTACAGAGTTGAGAGAACCCAGCGGTGCATGGGTCATATACTCAGCCGCGCGGCGCGCTTGCCAAGGCTGAATGTCGTTCTTGATCTTGTCAAGGTCTAGACCGTTGGGGCCACGGAGCGGCTCCAGCCAAGGACCTTGGAAATCCCAGAAACGCATCGTCTCACCACCGAAGATGATTTCACCGGTTGGAGAGCGCATCAGGTACTTACCTAGACCGGTAGGTCCTTGAGCAGAACCGACGTTGGCACCCAAGCGTTGGTCACGCACCAAGAAGGTGAGCGCTTGCGCCTGAGATGCTTCGGGGCCAGTAGGACCGAAGAACTCACTGGGGTAAGCAGTGTTGTTGTACCAGACCATGATCGAGGCGATGAATCCCATCAGGGACAGCGCACCCAAGCTGTAAGACAGATAGGCTTCACCGGACCACACAAATGCACGGCGAGCCCAAGCGAAAGGCTTGGTCAAAATGTGCCAGACGCCACCCGCAATACAAATAATGCCGACCCAGATGTGACCACCGATGATGTCTTCCATGTTGTTGACGCTGACGATCCAGCCTTCGCCACCAAAGGGAGACTTCAACAAATAGCCAAAGATAACAGCGGGGTTCAATGTGGGGTTAGTAATCACACGTACGTCACCACCACCGGGTGCCCACGTATCGTACACGCCACCAAAGAACATAGCTTTCAAGACGAGCAAGAAAGCACCACAACCCAACAGGATCAAGTGGATCCCAATGATGGTGGTCATCTTGTTCTTGTCTTTCCAGTCATAGCCAAAGAAAGAAGAGTACTCCTCTAGCACTTCCGGACCGCGCACGGCGTGGTAGATGCCGCCTAGACCAAGAACTGCAGAAGAAATCAAGTGAAGTACGCCCACCACAAAGTAGGGGAAGGTATCGGTAACTTCACCGCCAGGCCCAACACCCCAACCAAGGGTCGCCAAGTGAGAGAGCAAGATGATGCCTTGCTCATACATAGGCTTTTCAGGGACGAAGTGAGCCACCTCAAACAAGGTCATGGCTCCGGCCCAGAACACAATCAAACCAGCGTGGGCAACGTGAGCACCCAGCAGCTTACCGGACAAGTTGATCAGGCGGGCGTTTCCAGACCACCAGGCAAACCCTGATGATTCTAGGTCACGGTTTCCAGCCGATACATAAGAACTATTAAAGGGCGTTTCCACGGGGTAATACCTCCTCAGGGAACACAAATTTCTCGTGGGGCTGATCCTGAGGTGCCATCCATGCTCGGATGCCCTCGTTCAGCAGAATGTTCTTCGTGTAGAACGTTTCAAATTCTGGGTCTTCCGCCGCACGAATCTCCTGCGACGTGAAGTCATAGGCCCGT
>DATNRH010000361.1 GCA_036703605.1 Candidatus Obscuribacterales bacterium
AAGAGAGATAGGAACTGCTGGTGAAGAAATGACAGCTTTGGCAAGCAGAGATGGAGCGGCAAGACATCGGTGTGTTCTGGGGTAGGTGGCATCATTACGTTCTGCTTGGCATCTGCTGTATTAGGAACAGCACATCTAGCTTTAGCGACTCTTGTAGTTGTGCCTTGGTTACGTGGGATCGTGTCGGACACACCAATGGTATCCCCGTCTGTCACACGAACTAACTCAACGTTCATGCTGTTATCAACATTGTTGCGATCAGTGGTGGTCCAGTGGATCAGTGGATCAGGGCGCTTGTCGTCCGCGATAGTTCGCCATCGGGCCGCCGCAGATTCTGCTGTGAGGCGATCGCCCCCTTAATCAGCCATTGGCTTAGCCTTGTCAGGAAACGAACACTCAACGGTAATCTTGAGGCTACATTCAGCGGTTCCCTTGGTCACATAGGGCACTCCCGCTTCAGCACCCACATTCACACCAAATTCCAGCTTCACCTTATCCACATTGGCTTCACCCAGATCCTTGAAGGCATTGATCACGCCTTTGGTGTAAACCTTCAGCGTGTTTTCCATGCTGCGGAACACTTGGACTGCTTGTTGAGCAACCACTTCAGCACCACCCTTGGGATCAAGTCCCAGGTCTTCACGGGTTTGTTCACCGCTGGAGGGTGGGGCGGATGACAGGGGTAGGATTTGACTATCATCACTCGGTTCGATGTAGATGACGATGCCATCGTCTAGTTGGAAGGGCACAAGTTGTTTCATGGGATAACATCATGGAGAATCGGGTCGCGTTTAGCCTATCAGGTTTGCGGACGATCGCTTGCTCTCTACCACGACGGCCATGAATCGGGATGCCCTTGTTGTTGGAATCAATACCTATCGCCATCTCAAGTCACTCAAGGCTCCGGCTCAAGATGCGGAAGCGATCGCTCATCTCTTGGAATCGGATGGTGAGTTTCGAGTGACGCGGATACCGGAAGCGATCGCCCAGGATGAGACTCGTAAGCCTGTGGTGGGGGAAACGCTGGAGGTTTCGCAGCCGCAACTCAAGCAAGCCTTAAAGCAACTATTCCGTCCAGAGAGTGCTCAACCACCGGACACCGCGCTGTTTTACTTTTCTGGACATGGTATTCCAGATACCGATGGATACGACAAAGGGTATCTGGCAACCAGTGACACCAACGCATCCACGCCAGAGTCAGGTCTGTCGCTGCGATGGTTGCAATGGCTGTTGTCGGAGAGTCCGATTAAGCAACAGATCATCTGGCTCGACTGTTGCCACAGTGGAGGATTGTTGATCAGTGTGGATGCCGCCAATCCGGGTCATGAGAACCAGCGCGATCGCTGCTTTATTGCCTCATCTCGTGACTTTGAGACGTCCTGGCAAGACCTCAACAGTCCCTACAACGTATTGACTAAGGCCTTACTAGAAGGGCTCGATCCCACCCGATTGCCAGGACGCTGGATTGATAGCTTTGCGTTGGTGGACTATATCAACCAGGCGTTGAAGGGAGAGTTGCAATCGCCGGTTTGTACCAATTTCGGCAACTCGATTAACCTAACGCGATCATGGCAGGTGGAGGCGGACGCACCCAAAGCGACGCTAGAGTCAGCCATCTGTCCCTACAAAGGCTTAGAGTATTTCGACTGCAATGACCATGACCCTCAGTTTTTCTTTGGGCGAGAATCCCTGACGGATCAGTTGCTCGATAACGTTCGTACATCTAACTTTCTGGC
>DATNRH010000362.1 GCA_036703605.1 Candidatus Obscuribacterales bacterium
AGGTAAGGATTTTTAGGCTCATACCAATTCTATACCAGTTTTCAGTCTGCTGATTGCCACTCGTCCAGAAGGCTGTCGCTCTACTATGGGCCAGCGATGTGTGATCCTCATGGTAGGGCTGCGGTTATCTCACTTCCCATCTGATGGCATTGAGGACATTCATTGATAAGCTTTAGGGCATTCCTATATGATGCTCATGAACCGTCCGATTCGATTAACGAAACCCCCAAATGACATTGTCACGGCGACAATAAGCCTGTTAACGCAGGAGCACGCCGGACAAATCGAAGATATCTGGGAAGGCATTCTGCGGGAGGCAGAGCAGCCTGACGCTAGTTGGGACTGGGCCTATAAGTTACGACTGGCTGTCAATGATGATCGCTATGAGGCTTACGGCATCGAGTTTGAAGCGCTACTTCAAGGTGTCATCTTGCTCGAAACGCAATGGCACCGTTCCTGGTTGCCGCAACGGTTTCCTCTGGTCTATATCGAATACTTAGCTTCTGCGCCGTGGAATCGCCGGTTACTCGAAGATCCTCCCTATCTGATTGGGGTCGGACGGGCACTCGTACTCTTTGCCCGTCAGCGCAGTGTGGAGCTAGGCTATGGTGGTCGCATCGGTCTACATGCGCTGCCGGGTGCGGAAGCTTTCTATCGACGTTACAATATGCCCGACTACGGCCCTGACCCGGACAAAGACGAGTTGATATACTTTGAGTACGCCGCTTTAACGCTCCAACTCATCCAATCGCTTATGAATGATGCAATCCTGACTGAGCAACTAAGAAAAACGGGCGACCTGATGGATTTGCTCAAGGATGAGGCTTGGGTTCGGGAAGCAGATGCCGATCGCGCCAGTGAGGAAGGAACGGTTGAGGCTGGGCTGGGTCTACAGCCTTATGTGGAGTTACTCAAGGATGCTTCGCCAGAAGCGCTGCAGCGGCAGCGGTGGTATGTGCGAGTGCTATCCATCTTGTTACCGGAATTGAAGGGATGGTTAGAGTCGTGGCAGCTCGGGCGGAGTCTAGAGGCTGTCTACATGGAGGCGCAAAAATGCTTATGTGGTCATCTGAGGCATCTCACACCCGAACAAACGGTCTGGATTGAGGTGCTGTTGGCAGAGGAAGAGCAGGCGTTACCCAACGAGCAGAAGGTGATTCGGGCTGAGGCGATCGCTATGCTCGCTCAGATGTTCACTACAGAGGACTGGCAGGCGATCGCCAATGTGGCCTCCCAAACAATGACGAAAGACATTCTACAAATGGGGCAAGAAGCGGCGGATTCCATCCTCGCTGTCTAAGCCTAGTACTGGGCGGCAAAAATCTCCTGGCTATCGTCGTCCAAGCGTCTCGTTTGCAGCAAGCCAGATCAGTTGCCTTGGGCCTGGTATGGCTTGTGGTGGCTAGATAGGGTTCAAGGTTAAGCGCATAACCCTGGTTCGCCAGGGTCATTTGGCACAGTCTTATTGGAACTCGGCTTGTGGCAGGGGGGCTCTGATGCGGGCAGACCGACTGATGGCTCACAACTCTCGTAGCAGCAACAGTTCTTCTCATGAGGGCTGGGTATTGGGTACAGGACTTATATCAAGTCCGCTTAATCAGCCACACTTAGCATTGAAACGCCTTCCACCAATGGAACTGGGTCAAGCCTGAGATAAAGTCGGTAAGGTTCAGGAGTTGTACACAGCGCTGCTCTACCCGTTCCAGTAGGTCATCAA
>DATNRH010000363.1 GCA_036703605.1 Candidatus Obscuribacterales bacterium
GCTTGGGCGGATTGTATGTCTGCGCTGATGATGGCGATCGCCACAAGGGGGGTAATGCCGAGTAATTTCACGCTGAGGCCATTGGGACGGGATGGAAGCAAGTTTAAGGATTTCATAGGGTTCCCTCCGCAGCGGAATTGAGTTGCATCACGCGATCCAAATCAACCAATTGTCCCCGCACTTCTGGGGCACGGTTCCCCGTTGCCTGTAGGAGTAACGCATCAATGGCATCCACATCATCGCTAAGTAGGAAGGTGAGGGCGGCCTCCAAACGGCGGACTTGGCGGGCATTCGGGATGGCTGAGTTCAAGGCAAAAGGTGGATTCGGCGTGACGGCTTGGCTCAGGATCAAAGGATTGTCTCCGGTGGAATTGAGGGCAAGGTCGGTCGAGGCAGCGGGGTTGAGGATAGAGAATTCCGGCGATACAGGGAAGCTAAACTCGCTCGTCTGAATATTGGCGAAATCTAAGAGGCTGGTTAGCAAGGGTTGCTCGCCAAAGATGACGGTGTCGTCGGTGGTATTGTCTCCAGCAAGGCGGCGATCGCCAACAATTGTCTCAGGCGTTCCGGTCGGTTCCGAGAGGAAAGAAATAAGCTGTTCTGGGGTTCCTGGATTGGCGCGGAGGGCGATCGCCAAAGGTTCTTCTAGCTGATTTTCTACTGGCGCAAAACCGAGCATCCATTCTGGTGCATTGGAGAAGGAGAAGCCCGTAATTAGCGGTTCTGTGGTCTCAGCACTCGGTTGATCTAAGTCTGGGGTAGCAAGATTTATCCGGCGTGACTCATCGGACAAATTCGGATCGTTTAGCTCAGGCACAAAGGAAAGGAGCGGTTCCCTGATGGGCACTGCCTCTGCATTAGCGGGGGCGATCGCCACGGGTTGTTGACCCCAAGCGTTGGTTGTTGCGCCATTTCTAGATGCTTGAGTAGTTTGGCGATCGCCGCCAGTTTTTTCAGCCGATGGTGGTAAAGTTGCCAATTCCGGTAGTTCCTGACCAATCAAGCTGCTAACCAAACCCTCGCCCCCTAACTGGGAGGACAATAATTGGAAGGTCTCTGCCTGAGCATTCAGAGCAAAGGTTACCGGCGGAGTGCTTGGAGCCGCTGCCACTTCTTCAGGTGCTGACGTTTGACCCAATGAACGAATCACAATGCGATCGCC
>DATNRH010000364.1 GCA_036703605.1 Candidatus Obscuribacterales bacterium
CTAGGGCTAGGGCTAGGCTAGGGCTAAGGGATTCAAATTCATGCAAATAAGCAGAGGGCTTTGGCATTGTCGTCCCCTTGTAATGCGCAGCACGTTTATCGGGGCCAACCAGATGACGCCGCGGCGCAAGGACCCCGCTGGCAAGCACCTCCGCTTGCACAACCAGGCCCGAAGCCCCGACCAGGAAGCCAAGATCATGACCAGGTTGAAGGCCAAGGAAGAGAAGCGCCGCCAGAAGCTGAAAGACCTCGGCATTGACTATGACTTCGAAGGCTACGCGGAAAAGGCCAAACCCAAGCCCAAGCACACCACCTTCGAGGACTAATGCGGCATATTCCCGTCAAGTTATGCTGGCAAACTCCTGTGTTTATAAACCTAGTTGCAACTAGTCTAAGTTTTTGTATGTCTGGTCGGAAGGGGGAACTACTACACTTGCTCAATTATGCGACCCAGAACTTAAGGGTGCGATCCTTGCTGCCAGATGCGACTCTCTTGCCATCAGGGCTCCAATCAACGGCGTACACTTCATCACGGTGACCTAGAAGGTCAGCAGAGCGGAACTCACCAGGCAGCTCAAACAGCATCTTCTTCGTATTCACATTCCACACTTTGAGAGTGGAATCCTTGCTACCCGAGACAATCATTCGGCTGTCGCCAGACCAGGCGACTTGATAGACAGCCCCGACATGACCCCGTAATGTGGCTACAAACTTGCCCGTTGTGCCATTCCAAATTCTCAGTGACTTATCAAACGAAGCGGAGGCGAGGAGTTGGCCATTGGGCGAGAACGTCACCACGTTGACAAGTCCTTGGTGGCCGGTGAGCCGGGCTAAGGGTTTCTTCGCGGAGGATGGGTCCCACAGGAACATAGTGAAGTCGTCTGAACCGGTGACGAGCCGCTCTCCCATTCCTTTTAGCTTCTCGTATCGCTTTAGCGCGACTTCCTGGTACTCGGTTTCGTCCGGGACGGGCTGCGTGGGGTCGAAGGGTCCAGTGCGAAGGGCGTAGTCTGTACTAAGTGTCATGGTGTTCACCCAATGAGCGTGTCCTTGCAGATTGCGCACCAACTTGCCCTCAGGGGTGAATACCTTCACAAGGCGGTCCTGTGAGCCAGTGTAGATGAGGCCTTCGCCACTCCAGCGTAGGCACGTTACCGACATGGAGTGCCCAGAGATGCAATAGAGCATTTTGCCCATGTAAGTGTCCCAGACTATGACGGTGCCATCTTTCGAAGCCGAGGCGAGTCTCCAGCATTTGCCATCCTTGGAAAGGTGAACTGGTTCCCAGGAGAGGGCATTGATGTGCTTCTTGTGCCGTGCTAGGGTATTGCCCATCTGGAAGCCAGTGTAGGGATCCCAGACCTTGATCTTACTGTCCATGGCGCCAGAGGCTAGGCGGCGTCCGTCGGGACTGAAAGCAACACAGAGCACCCAGCCGGCATGTCCTTTCAACGTATGAAGGGGCGTTTGCGTTTCTAGGTCCCAAATTCTGACTGTAGAGTCACCTGAGCCCGTGGCAACGATGTCTCCTCTAGGGCTGAAAGTAACTGACAAGACCGCCTCATCATGGCCTGCAGCGTTAGCATTGACTTCAACTCACCCGAAAGAGACGCAGAGTTTCGTGTTACGGGGAAAACCGTGAGAAGTTCCTTCGGAGTGTAACGGATTGTGATAGTTTGTTCTTTGGAGGCT
>DATNRH010000365.1 GCA_036703605.1 Candidatus Obscuribacterales bacterium
ACCGATCGCCTCACGGCCCAGGGCTGGCGGGGCACCGATCTATGGAATGCCGATCGCGGCCGCTATGCCGATCGATTCATTCAAGCGATCGCTGAAGGCTATTCGCCGCCGTCCAACGACACCGAAGCGGCTTTGCTCGAAGCCACTGATAGCCTGCGGCTCATAGAAGCCTACCTCGAAGACCTAACGATTGACTATGAAGGGGCAGAGCTCCCGCAAAACCTAGTCTATCTCGACGGTGCCCTGCTCACCTTTGCCGAACGAGTGCCCCGCTACTACCAAGGGCTCCAGTTCCAACGGGATGCATTGCTGGAAGCCTTTCGTATGTGGCGCAAGCTGGGCAGCCGCCAGGCTGTCTTCTCGGCTCTGCAAAACACCACCGACGGCGTTCCCCCTACAGACCTGACCAGCCTCGATCAACCGCTGCTGCAGTTTATCTTCAATGTACCGCGCTACTACAGCGGCTACCCCCACCAGCGAGAATCTATGATTCGCATGGTACAGCTCTGGCGACAGCTTGAATCTCGGGAAGAAGCGATCGCCTCCCTTCGGGAAAATAACTCCGCCCTGTCCAGCCCCAGCATTGTCGATCCTGCCTTGGTGGCCTTCATACAGCGCATTCCCCAGTTCTATGCTGGGCGAGCCGAGCAGCGCAATGCCCTCACCGAAGGCGTACGGCTCTGGCGTGAACTCGATTCTCGCACCAGCGCGCTGATTTCCTTGGGCGTCAGCCCCCAGGTTTTTTCCGGGGATGTCGATCGCGATCGCCTCGCCAGCATTGCCGCCCAACTCGATCGGGAACTCGTCAATTTTGTCCAGCGGGTACCCGGCTCCTACCAAGAAAAGGAAAGCCAGCGCAATGCCTTGATTCGCCTAGTCCAGCTCTGGCGCAATGTAGACTCGCGGGATGCAGCTATCCAAACCCTGCTCGAAGACGTGCGCCGGATGCAAACGGCCCAGCGTGGATCCCCCGATGCCGCCCCAGCCCCCCAGCCCCCCCCAACGCCGCCGCGTCCAGCTCGGTGGACACCGTCCAATATCCAAATCCACGCCTCGATTATTCCCAACGGCAGTTTTACCTGGGCAGAAGCCACCCACGGCGGCACGAGGATGCCCCCCGATCAAGCCACGGTCAATGCCATTGTGCGTATTGCCACCCTAGCTCAACAGGCCCGCGATCGCATCGGTCGCCCCTTCCGAATCACCAGTTGGTATCGTCCACCTGATATTAACCGTCGGGTGGGGGGTGCATCTGAAAGTCGGCACATTGTAGGAGATGCCATCGATTTTTACTGCGATGGACTCACCGGCGATCAGCTCTATTGGTCACTCGATCCATGGTGGCCCGGCGGTCTCGGCCGCTACACCAGCTTTCCCAGCCTCAGTCACCTCGATGCCCGAGGCTATCGAGCCCGTTGGCGACATTAGCTACAGCCTGAATGCGTCTCACCCAAACACCCCAGTCAGAATGGAGTGTTTGGGCTGTACGTGGGCTGACCCCGACCTTCTAGGAACTATCCTGGATCAGAAGCTACGCTGAGCGACGTCGTTCGTGAAACGTCTCCTAAAGGGAGAAAGCCAAAACCCAATCAGTATTCCCTTTGACGTCGCGATTAGGAAACAGTAACTCAGGAAGCACTGATGCCCGACGACAAGGTAAATTTCCGCCGCAGGGTACTTAGGTCACCATTTATTCACAACAATCCACAAAGTCGGCAGAGAGAATAGGAGATCTGTCGGTAGGATTGAAGCAGTCCTTTGTTGTTTTTGATATCTCCTAAATCGTCCATGCCCGAATTCCAGGATGCGTTTATCTCCTACGGCCGTGCCGACAGTCTCGTCTTCGCCAAAAAACTCCACGCCCACTTGGTGAACCATGACCTTGACATTTGGTTTGACCAAAACAATATTCCCCTAGGAGTTGATTTTCAAAATCAAATTGATGTTGGCATTGAGCAGTCTCATAACTTCTTATTTATCATCGCTCCCCACGCAGTGAACTCTCCCTACTGTGGAAAAGAAATTGAATTAGCCCTGCAATGCCAAAAACGGATTATTCCACTCTTACACGTTGAGCAAATTTCCTACGAAACGTGGCAGCAGCGCTACCCCAGTCAGACGATCGCCCAGTGGCAAGACTACCAAGCCCAAGGATTGCACTCCAGCTTTCCCAACATGCATCCTGTAATTGGCAAAATTAACTGGGTTTATTTTCGAGAGGGCATTGATGATTTCGAGACCTCCTTTGCTGGACTGTTGGAGGTTATGCAGCGTCATCGCGACTATGTCCATCGCCATACGATATTCCTCAATCAAGCCCTCACCTGGTCTCGCAACCAACAGCAATCGCGTTACTTACTCACCGGTCGCGATCGACGCCTCGGAGAAGACTGGCTACGCGTTCAGTTCACCACCGAGCAAGCCCCCTGCGAACCCACCGATCTTCACTGTGAATTTATCTGCGAGAGCATCAAAAACGCCAATAACTTGATGGCGCAGGTATTTTTGTGCTACGCCGACAGCGATCGCCCCCGCATGGAGAACATTCGGCGGAGTCTGATGCGCAAGGGCTTTACAGTTTGGACAGATACCACCGACATTCGCACCGGAGAAGATACTCAGACGGTGAGCGATCGCGGCATTGAAGGAGCCGACGCCGTTGTATATCTACTCTCCCAAGCATCTCTCAGCAGCGACGACTGTCAGCACAAGTTAGCCCATGCCTTCAGCCATCACAAACGGATTATTCCCCTACAGATGGAAGCGATCGACGCATTAACGTCTTCATCGCGCCGCAACCGCCGCGGGCTAGATGCGATTTACACCAAACTAGAAGAGGATGCCCCTGTTCATGCCCTACCGCTGCAGTTGCGATCGCTGCAGTTTATTGACTTTAGCCAGGCGGATGATCCAGCTCATTATCACGCCAGCTTAGATAAATTAATTGCTACTCTTCAGGATAATGCCCAGTATTACGAACTTCATAAAATCTTGCTAACTCGGGCCCTCAAATGGCGCGATCAGCATCAAAATACCAGCATTTTATTACGAGGCTATCGTCTAGAACAAGCCGAGGCATGGCTCAAGAGCGCTCAGCAAAATCCCGATCATCCACCAACCTCGTTACAGCAAGACTATATCAACGCCAGTCTCAATCATCCACCGGAAGAATCGCTAGATGTCTTTATTTCCTATCCTATGGAGGAAGCAGACTTTGCTCGGCGGCTGAATGAAGCACTGCAGCTTCAAGGAAAAACAACTTGGTTCGATCAAGATAATATAGAATCTCGTCTTAGCGCTGACGCCGAGGTGCTGCATGGGTTGGAAACCTGTGACAATGTTCTGGTAATCCTTGCTCCCTATACCCTCGATCTGCCTAACCATGAATCAGAAGTACACCACGCTTTACAGCTCAACAAACGAATTATTCCCGTTTTACCCTACGGGCTCAGCGACGAACTTCCGGATAGTTTGAAGGGAATCCCCACCATCGACTTTAGTGACGATGGCGGTAGCTTCACGATCAACTTTAGTGAACTGGTGCGGATGCTAGAGGTCGATCGCGACCATGTTCATAGCCACACCCACTGGCTCCAGAGGGCGATCGCTTGGGGAGATAAACAGAAAAATCCTGACCTGCTGTTGCGGGGCAGTGAGTTGGCGACCGCCAATGCCTGGCTAAGGAAGGCGGACGATACTCAGAAAAATCCTCCCGTCACCAAGCTACAACGACAGTTTATCAATGCCAGCCAGCAGCTTGCCGACACCATCACCGCTGAGGAAAGCCGCAAGCAGGCTATTCTGCTGAAACTCCAGGAAGAACGCGCCCAGGAAGCTGAAGGACGGCTAGCGGCTGAACAACAATCGTTTAAACGTCAGCGCCTGCTGCTGCAGGTGGTCACCCTCGGTCTATTTGCACTGCTGGGAGCTGTGGGCGTCGCTCTGTCAGAATATCGTCGGTCATCCATCCAAACGGTGAAGATCACGAGTCTCTATAGCCGTATCTTATCCAACGATAATAATCATCTCGATGCCCTCGTCGAGGTTTTGCAAGCAAGGCAACGTAGCGATTACTGGCTAACTCAGCAAGCCGACACCGTAGCAGCACGCAACCAAGTCGATCTTGCCCTGCGGCAAGTTGTCTACAGTATTCAGGAATTTAACCGAATTAGCACTGCCGACATCCCAACCAGCGTCGCCTTCAGTCCCGATGGGCAATGGATGGCGGTGTCTTACGAAGATGGCACCGGAACGATCTGGACAGTTCAGGGTACTCCTAGGGCAACCTTTGGCCATAGGGGCGATCGCCCCATCACCCAAGTTCTATTTCATCCCACCAGCCAATCTGTACTGACCGCCAGTGAGGATGGCACCCTCAAACAGTGGTCGCTAGACGGTACTCTCACCTCCACCATCCCCGAAGCCCACCCTGGAGGCGTGGTCAGTATGGTCTACAGTCCCGATGGGGCACATCTGCTCTCGGTAGGAGAAGATCAGACCATGAAGCGCTGGACACTCGATGGACAAGTCCAGCAAACCGCGCCTCTGCCAGATGGCTCCGTGACCCAAGTCGCCATGATGCCCGATGGTCAAACCATCCTCACCAGCCATGACCGCAGGATTGACCAATGGTCACTAACGGGGCAACTGCTGCGGCAAATGACAACGGATACCGGATCGATTTCAGCGATCGCCATCCATCCCGACGGCGACCTGATTGCAGCGGGCGCTCAAAATGGCACCGTCACCCTCTGGGATGCAGCCGGTGTTCAGGTCGGGACAATCTCATCAGCCCATGTCAGCAGAATCGAAGCCCTCGCCTTTGCCGATCGCGACACCCTCGTCTCCGCTGGACGCGACCGACGCATTCATCTCTGGTCTACGGATGGCGTCCTCAAGGAAACATTTTTGGGTCATGAGCATCAGGTCTTAGGTCTAGCCGTACATCCTACCGGGGCGATCGCATCGGTCAGCGCCGATCGCACCCTAAGACTCTGGCAACAAAATACCCGTCGGCGCATCATTAACGCCCATCCTAATTGGGAAATCAATGACCATGCCGTTCATACAGCCAGCGGCATCATTGCCACCGCTAGCGGCGATCAACGGGTACGTCTATGGCGGCAGACCGGCCAACAGCTTCAAGAACTCACCGAGCACAACGATACTGTAGAAGCCGTTGCCTTTAGCCCCAATGGCAGCTATCTTGCCTCAGGAGACC
>DATNRH010000366.1 GCA_036703605.1 Candidatus Obscuribacterales bacterium
TATCGCAGCATACGCAAGAACTGAGCCAGGCCCAAACCCGGCTCAAGACCCTAGAGAAGGCGCTACCGCAGCAGGAAGCTGAAGTTTCCCGCGATCGCCAGCAGTTGACGGAGTTGGAACAATCCCAAGCCCATAGCGAATGGCAGCAGGCCCAGACCCTGATTCAGCACCAGGAAGCAACCCTCAGCGATCGCCAATTGGCCCTGCGCGCCGCCGAACAGCGATGTAGTGAGATGGACATGCAGCGCCAGCGGCTCCAGGAAAAGATTGAACAGGCTCAACAGCGGGTGCAGGAGTATCGGCAGCAGCAGACTAGCCAGCTCAGCCAGCGTACCTCCGGCAGCAGCCAGCAGGATGCTCTCAACCGCGAGATTGCAGACATTCAAACTGCGTTGTCTACCCTAGAGCACACTCTATCGGCGGAGAAGCAAGAGCGCGATCGGGTGGAGCGGCAATTACGCGATCGCCAAACCCTGCATCAGCAAACGGAGCTGAAGCGTCAGCATACCCTCGAAACCCAGCAGGCGCGTCAGCAAGACTTGGCGGCCCTGCAGGAGCAACTGGTTGCCCAGCAGTCCGAATTGCCCGATCCTCTGCCGGAGATTCCCGACGAGTTAGGGCTAGAACAGCTTCAGCAACAGGTGCGATCGCTGCAGCGGCGGATGCAGGCCATGGAGCCAGTGAACATGTTGGCCCTAGAAGAGCACGATCGCACCCAGGCCCGGCTGGATGAACTCAGCCAAAAGTTATCCACCTTGGCGGAAGAACGCAGCGAACTGCTGTTGCGTATCGAAAACTTCACCACCCTGCGCCAGCGAGCTTTCAAGGAAGCCTTTGACGCGGTGAATGGCAACTTTCAAACCATTTTTGCTGAACTTTCCGACGGTGATGGCTACCTGCAGCTTGATGATCCCCATGATCCTTTTTCCAGCGGGCTCAATCTAGTCGCCCATCCTAAGGGCAAACCCGTCCGCCGCCTAGCCTCCATGTCTGGGGGAGAAAAGTCCCTCACCGCCCTCAGCTTCATCTTTGCCCTGCAGCGCTACCGTCCCTCGCCATTCTACGCCTTTGACGAGGTGGATATGTTCCTTGACGGGGCAAATGTAGAACGATTAGCTAGAATGATTAAACATCAGACTCAACAAGCCCAGTTCATTGTCGTTAGCCTGCGACGTCCGATGATTGAAGCTGCCCAGCGCACGATTGGGGTAACCCAAGCCCGAGGAGCCTACACGCAGGTTCTGGGTATTGACCTCCAGGGACGGATTTCCGGGTAGCGATCGCTCCTAAAAAAACCTCTGTCTGAGCAATCCACCTAGAAAATCTGCCAGACCCATGCTCAACCCTCTACAGCCTATTTGCCCGATTTCCTGACTCAACCCTCATGTTGATCTCCTGATCCGACACCTTATGCCGCTGCCCCCATCCAGCAGTCGTTCACCAGATTAGGGGTTGACTAGATTTCCTAGGGCACCGTTGGAACTTTCCCCATCCGGTTTATGATTTGTTCTAGCCGTCGTTAGCGTTACGATTGACGAATCGCTGACACCATTGCTGCCAATTTCGCTCTCTCGACCATTTTCGAGACAAAAATCCACCCATGACTTTTGAACAGTACTGCCAACGAGCTGACCTCCTAGGAACTCAAATTATTACCCGAGACACTGGCAAGCGACTCGGCGTCGTCAGTCAGATCTGGGTAGACATCGATCGTCGTGAAGTTGTGGCCTTTGGCTTACGGGAAAGTGTGTTGTCTGGGGTCTTGTCGAGCACGCAAGAGATCATGCTGTTGAACAACATCCGCCAAATTGGTGATGTGATTTTGGTTGATGACGACAACGCGGTTGAAGATGCGTTTGATACCGATCCCTACAGCATTCTTATCAATAGCGAAGTGATCACCGAAACCGGCGAACTGCTGGGTAAAGTGCGCGGGTTTAAGTTCAACGTTAATGATGGCAAGGTTGAATCCTTGGTGATTGCGTCCCTAGGCATCCCGCTGATTCCCGATCAAGTGATTAGCACCTATGAACTATCCATTGAAGAAGTGGTCAGTAGCGGCCCCGATCGCCTGATTGTCTTCGAGGGGGCAGAGGAGAAGATGGTGCAGATGACGGTGGGAGTGCTGGAACGCCTGGGTATTGGTCGTCCTCCTTGGGATCGGGATGTGGATGACTACTACGTGATGCCCACCTCGACCTCCAATCAACTAGGAACGGGTATGCCGGTTGCCCAACCGCTGCAGACGGTGATGCCCACGGCCCAAGAAACCTGGGATGAAGATAACTGGAACGAGCCTCAAGAACGCGTCATGCCCGAACCCCTGCGTCAGGCCGAACCCGAGCCGGTTTACTATCAAGAAGCTAACTGGGGTAATGAAACCTATGAGCAGCAGGTGGCCTATGTGGATGAAGACTATGCTGCGCCTCCAGGAGCTGCCCCTGAACCCTATCCTGAGGCTCAGTATGAGGATGTAGAGGTGACTGGGGATGCTTGGGCGGATGAGGACAGTCCTAAGCCCTATACGCCGCCGAAGCTTAACCTGCCTGATCGGCAGAAAGTGGCGGAGTATGAAGAGGAAATCGACTACTAAAGCCTGCTCCATACGTGTAAAACATGATCTGTAACGACCTGCCTAGTGCTAGAGGAGCGATCGCTTCTCTAGCATTGATGTTGTAATGGGGAGATGGGAGCGCTGGCGTTATCGTGAGGACATCATCATCGAACTTTCCTGATGGAACTCCTAGGATTAGTTCATAATTTGTCCTGATACTCCGTATATTCCCTAGAAGTAACCCATTGATGCTCTTAACGTAAGGGGTGGGAGAGATAGATGTTGGAGTGGAGAACGATGTTGGGATTAAAGGCCTCAATAGGCTGTGGTGATGCATGGGCTCTACCTAACGATAGAAGCTCATGTCAGGAAGAACGTTTGATGTAAATGGAACCTTGGGATATTCCCCTACGTCACGTAGCTAGGTTTAAGCCAAGAATAAGTCTTCTTCATTTTCAGGGTGATCCGGGTGTTATTTGCCAATTGAGTCTGCATATTGAATGCAGCCAAATCCACGTAATATTTGGACTCTCATGTGGCATCACTATCATCATGACTTGGACGCTCGTATTCGTCTGCTGATTATCACGCAATTTTATCCACCCGACTACGCTGCAACGGGTCAACTCATTGAAGAATTAGCGATTAAACTGAGTCAAAAAGAGTTTAAGGTTCACGTCTTCACAGGACAGCCAGGCTACGCATTTTCCACAGCCTCTGCGCCGAAGTATGAACAGATTCATCAGCTTTCGATTCAGCGATCGCAAATTTCTCGATTCTGGTCTCAACGGATTCGCGGTAAAGCCCTGAATGGGCTGTTATTCTGCCTGCGAGCCGTGCTGCATATGGTGCGAGCAGCGATGCACCACGACATTGCTATTTTAACAACGGCACCGCCTTACTTACCCGTATTGGGATACTTCGCCCGGCGTCTGTTAGGACTGCGTTATATCTGCCTTGTCTATGATCTGTATCCGGACGTTGCTGTACGCTTGGGTGTCCTGAAACCTAACCATCGGTTAACCAAGCTTTGGCGTTGGATTAACTGTAAGGTCTGGAATCAAGCTGAGCAAATCATTGTGCTGAGTTCGACGATTCGAGATCATATTGTTCAGAACTACGGAATTCCTGCCCATCGCATTTCCGTAATTCATAGCTGGACAGATCCTAGCTTAGTTGTACCTCGACCTAAATCAGATAACTGGTTTGCCCAGCGCCACGGTCTCGATCGCATCTTTACGGTTTTGTATTCTGGGAATATGGGACGCTGTCATGATCTAGAAACAGTTATGGCTACGGCAAAACTGCTTCAGCATGAACAGGTGCGGTTTGTCTTTGTGGGAGATGGGGCCAAGCGATCGCTCTGTATGCAACTGGCAGAAGACTATGGGCTGCAGAACTGTTTATTTTTGCCCTATCAAGATAAGCAAGATCTGCCCTATTCCCTGACCGCCTGCGATCTGTCGCTAGTGTCCCTCAGTCGCGGCATGGAAGGACTGTTGGCACCCAGTAAGCTCTATGGCTGCCTGGCCGCAGGGCGACCCGTGGCGGTGATTTGTGACGATCGCTCCTATCTTAAGGACTTGGTGACGGAGGCGGAGTGTGGTGAGGCTTTTCAGCAGGGCGATCGCGAAGGGCTAGCGGCGTTTATTCTGCATTTGATGGCCCATCCGCAGCGAGTGGAAGCCATGGGCCAGGCAGGACGCACCTACCTAGAGCATCACTTTACGCCAGACATTATTGCTGAGCACTATGCCCAGGTCATTTGCCGCAGTGCCGGGCGATCGCGCCGTCCTCAACTCCTTCCATCGTCTGTTCCACAGCGCCAAGCTGTGCCGGTGTCGGAGCGCTTGGATTGATGCCTAGTACTCTGAGCGGATGTAACCCGCCTAGTTGCTAAGGCAGGAATCCTTATGTGTCTTGGACGTCCTTTTCGGTTTTCTGTCTTCGTTCTTCTATCTTGCACTAGCTCGACTGTTGCTCGATCGCTCCTTCTGCTTGGTTGACGACGGCCCGCAGGCGATCGAGGGTTTCGGGGCTAGGGGATGACCAAAGACGGCGCTGGTGGGCTTCCAGCAACCGTTCGGCCATATCTCGCAGCGCCCAGGGGTTCACGTCTTGCACCATCTGCTGCACGTCGTCGTCGAAGATATAGGCCTCGGCAACGCCCTGATACATAAAGTCCTCGACGCAGTGGGTGGTGGCGGAGTAGGCAAACAGGTAATCTACGGTGGCGGCCATTTCGAAGGCTCCCTTATAGCCGTGACGCATAACGCCAGCAATCCATTTAGGATTGACCACCCGCGATCGATAGACCCGCGTCAGTTCTTCGGAGAGCGATCGCACCTTGGGGGTTTCGGGGCGAGAATGGTCGCCAAAGTAGAGTTTAGGGGACTGGCCTCGCGATCGGGCGGCCACCGTCAAACCGCCCTGGAATTGGTAATAATCATCGGAATCGAGCAGGTCATGCTCGCGGTTATCTTGGTTGTGCAGCACAATCTGTAGCTGACTGAGGCGCTGCTCAAAGGCGGCGGGAGCGGAGAGCGATTGGGGAGCGCGGCCGTTGCGGCCGCCGGTGTAGGCGGTGCTGCTCCAGTTGATGTAGGCGCGGGCTAGGTCGTCGTCGTCTGACCAATTCTGGGCTTCGATCAGACCCTGAAGACCAGCTCCGTAGGCTCCGGGTTTGGAGCCAAAGATGCGATAGCTGGCGCGATCGCTAGCCTGGTCGGCAGTTAACCCCTGGTCGATCCATGCTTGGGTTTCCTGCTGCACTTGGTCGGCCAGGGGATTCCACTCTGGCGGTTCATCCAAGGCAGCGATCGCCTGCACGGCTTGGTCAAAGAGCTCGATTAAATTAGGAAAGGCATCGCGGAAAAAGCCAGAAATCCGTAAGGTGACGTCTACACGCGATCGCCCCAGCACTTCTAAGGGCAAGATTTCAAAATCCACGACGCGCCGGGAGGGGCCGTCCCATACGGGTTGAACTCCAAGTAGAGCCAGGGCCTCCGCTAGGTCATCGCCGCCAGTACGCATGGTGGAGGTTCCCCAGACGGAAAGGGCCAGGCTGCGGGGATAGTTGCCTTCTTCCTGGGTATAGCGTTCGATCAGGAGTTCGGCGGCGTTGCGACCCACGGCCCAGGCGCTTTCCGTGGGAATGCCGCGAATGTCTACGGAGTAGAAGTTGCGGCCGGTCGGCAACACATCTGCCCGGCCGCGAGTGGGCGCACCGGAGGGGCCGCTGGGAATGTAGCCGCCGTCTAGACCGTGGAGCAGGGCGGTGAGTTCTTGGCGGGTGTTTTGCAGGTTGGGCAGGAGGTCGGTTTGGATCCAGGTCAGTTCCGGGGCGATCGCTGCCTGGGTCATGGATGGCGGCTGCCCGGCTAGGATGGCGTCCACCTGCTGGGCGGCGGTCTGTTCGATCTGTTCAACCGCGTCGCCGACGGTGCGCAGATGGGGACATTGCTGCTGGGCCAGGCGGTGGCGATCGCCCTCGGATAGCAAGGTTGCCGGATCGTCGGAAAGGGGATCGCAGTCCAGTTCCCAGGCCGTGGCGATCGCGCGGGTGAGGCCAAGGCGGTGGCGATCGGGAGAACGGGCGATGGCGATGATCAGATCTCGCAGCAGCCGGCCGCTGGGGCATTGACCGAGAATATGTAGACCATCGCGGATTTGGGCTTCCTTGAGTTCACACAAATAGCCATCGGTGCGAGTGAGCAGGTCGTTGAAGTCCGCTGCTGGGGATCCCGGCAGGGTGGCTAGATCCTGGTTGAGATGGGTGGCTTGGATGAGCGCCTGGATGCGATCGCGAATCACCGGTAGGCGGCTGGGGTCGAGGCTATCGGCTTCGTAATATTCATCAATCAATCGTTCCAGTTGCTGTAGCGGCCCGTAGAGTTCTGCTCGGGTGAGGGGCGGGGTGAGATGGTCAATAATTACCGCTTGGGAGCGCCGCTTGGCCTGGGAGCCTTCCCCCGGATCGTTGACAATAAAGGGATAGAGGTGGGGCAGGGCACCGCTGGCAACTTCCGGGTAGCAAGTCTGGGATAGGGCTACACTTTTGCCTGGCAGCCATTCCAAATTGCCGTGCTTGCCCACATGGACGAGGGCCTGGGCCCCAAAGTTATGACGCAGCCAGTGGTAGAACGCTAGGTAGACATGGGGGGGCTCTAGGTCAGCAGCGTGGTAGTTCAAGGAGGGATCGAGGTCATAGCCTCGGGGTGGCTGGATGCCGATAAACACCGATCCAAGCTGTAGCCCTGGAATGGGAATCTCCTCCGGCAGGGTCTCCGGAGATGACCAGCGATCGCCCACGCCATTTTGCACCTCAGGGGGCAGGGTTTGCCAATAGTCTAGGTACGCTGACCGGGATAGGGACTGCCGCACCGGCCGCAGATCCCAACCATCGGGGTCATGGGTGACGCCTTGGGTGAGCCACTGCATCAGCTCCTTTCCTGAGGCGGGCAGGGGCTGGACATCATACCCGGCATTGGCTAGAGCCTGGAGGATCTGCACCACGCTTTCCGGTGTATCCAGACCCACGCCATTGGCCAGGCGACCATCACGGCTGGGATAGTTAGCCAAAATCAAGGCAAGGCGGCGATCGCCCCTAGAGGTATTCCGCAGCCGCACCCAGTTGGCCGCTAGATCCGCCACGAAGTCTAGGCGATTGGGTATGGGTTCATAGCGCACCACATCGGTTTCAAGGTGGGGATGGCGATCTTGCCGCGTTTTAAACGACACTGCTCGGGTAATAATCCGCCCATCTACCTCCGGCAGCGCCACATTCATGGCCACATCCCTGGGCAGTAGACCCCGCCATTCGCTGTCCCATTGCTCCCGCGTGCCGCTGCTTAAGATCACCTGCAACACCGGCACATCCAGCGATCGCCATAGGTCTAAATCTATCTCCGCCTCCTCCAGTCGCGCCAGGGAAAAGCCCGTGGTATTCAGCACCAGATCCACAGGCTGCCGCTGCCACTGCTGCCGGATAGCGGTCTGCACTTCCACGTCTCGTAGCGACGACACAAACATCGGCATCGGCTCCATTCCCCGGCGGGCGATCGCTTCACATAGCCCATCGATCACCGCCATGTTGCCCGATAGATAATGGGCCCGGTAAAACAGCAGGCCCACCCGCCCTGTTGCTGAGGATGGCCCTGCCCAGGCATAGCAGTCCACCTTGGGCACGGGCCGTGGCGGCAGGGGATGGTAGGAGTAATCCAGACCCACCTGGGCCAGGTACTGCAGCGCCTGTACCATATTGTCGATGCCGCCCTCGGTAAAATAGCGCCAAAGCTGGTTGGCGATCGCCAGCGGCACTGTGGACTGATGCATCAAGCCCAAATCTGGACGATCATCCCCCGGCAGCACCAGCAGCCTTGCCCCCGTTTGCTCCACCGTTTCCCGCACCACATCCAGACCGTAGGGCCAATAGGCCTGCCCCCCCAGCAGCCGCACCACAATCACCTGGGCATGGCGCAGCACCGTATCGGCATAAGTATCAATGCTCAACTGCTGCTGGAGATGCAGGAGATTGGCCACCCGCAGGTTGGGAAACTTGTCGGGAAGGTGGGCAATGGCCTGGGCGATCGCTAGAATTTCGGTATCTGCCGCCGTCAAAATCACCATGGGAGCAGGGGTCTGCTCCACGAACATTACCCCCTCCATGCCAGGCGTCCATCCCCCCGGTGTGGCTGCAATTCGGTGCATGTGGCGAACTCGTTCTTCGTGAACAACCTTCCTAGCCTAGCGCTAGATCTGGGCCGATGCGAGACGAGTATTGCACGGGTTCATCGGGGGTATGCGACAATCACCTTGAACTGCAGGGCCATGAGTACAGGAGATTTGCTGACACTGTGCTGCCCTTCCATAGCTATATTCTCCTACCGTATCTCAGCCCATGTATTTGTCATCGACGCAGACCGATTCCTTTCATCAACTTCAGTCAAAACTGCGCGATCGCTGGCAGTCGATTGATCAGTTTGACCGCAACGACTGCGATATTCTCGTGATCCCCTCGGTCACCTTAGATCAGCGGGAGCTGCGGAAAATTCGCGGCATTCACTACTACGAAGAACGGCTGTTGTTTTCCCTGATCCGCCTGCGCAATCCCCGCACGCGCCTGATCTACATCACCTCCCAGCCCCTGCATCCCAGCATTGTGGACTATTACCTGCAACTGCTGCCCGGCATTCCCTTCTCCCATGCCCGCAGCCGTCTGCTCTTGCTATCGGTGTATGATTCCTCCTGCCGATCGCTCACCGAGAAAATCTTGGAACGCCCCCGCCTGATGGAACGTATCCGTCAGTCCCTGCGCCTCGACCAAGCCTACATGACTTGCTATAACTCCACGGAGTTTGAGCGCGATCTATCGGTGAAGCTGGGCGTTCCCTTGCTTGCCGTTGATCCAGACTTGCTACAGTGGGGCACCAAGAGCGGCAGCCGCCAGATTTTTGCTGAATGTGGCATTCCCCATCCCGCTGGCAGTGACTTAACCTGGACGGTGGAAGACTTAGCGATCGCCACCGCCATCCTCTGGGAGCAGCAGCCCACCCTGCGCCGCATCGTCATCAAGCTCAATGAAGGATTTTCGGGAGAAGGCAATGCCCTGCTGAATCTCCGAGATCTAGCTACCGTGCGCCCAGGAGATGCCAGCCATGCCCAGCGCGTCGCGGCGATTATCCAGCAGTTTGTCCATCTCAGCTTCCAGTCTGACCAAGAAACCTGGGAGAACTTCAGCAGCCGTATTCCCGAACTGGGGGCGATCGCAGAAGCGTTTATTGAAGGTGACGAAAAGCGATCGCCCAGTGTGCAGGCCCGGATTGTTCCCGATGGCACGGTGGAAGTCTTATCTACCCACGACCAAATTCTAGGTGGCCCCGATGGTCAAATTTTCCTAGGCTGTCGCTTCCCCGCCGATGATGGCTATCGCCGCCAGCTCCAGGCTTGGGGTATGAAGGTGGGACAGGCGCTGGCAGATAAGGGAGCCTTGGAGCGCTTTAGCCTAGACTTTGTGGCAGTCTACCAGCCTGATGCGCCGGATGGTGAAGAATGGGCGCTCTATGCCATTGAAATTAACCTACGCAAAGGCGGCACCACCCATCCCTTTATGGCCCTGGCCCTCCTCACCAATGGCACCTACTGCCTAGACGATGGTCTGTTCTACAGTCGTCAGGGTACACCCAAATATTATGTTGCCTCAGATAACTTAGAGAGCCCCAAGTATCGCGGATTAATGCCCAATGACCTGATGGACATCATTGCCTTCCATCGCCTGAACTTTCGCAGCACGACAGAAACCGGCACGGTGTTCCATCTCATGGGCTGTCTGTCGGAGTTTGGCAAGTTGGGGCTCACCAGCATTGGCAATTCACCGGAGGAAGCTGAAGAACTGTATCAACAGGTGGTGCAAGCCCTGGATGAAGAAACCGCCCGCGATGTCCCTGCCCCTGCCTCGATCCCCGTTCCCTTTATCGGCTGGAGTACGTGATGGCGTTACCGTCAGGCAGCGATCGCTCTCCCCAACCTGACAGCACAACAACGCCATGGGAAGCAAGCTCTCTCTGCTATCTGCTGATGTAAGGGCGATCGCGGCAATGATGTGCGAACTCATGTGCATAATGGGAACTAACGACAAAACGCAGCGGCGGCAGATAGTTTTGAGCTTAGCACTACTAACGATTTTTCCAGTCTGCTGCCGTGAAATGTTAGCCCTAAAAAATCTTTTGCTGTTTTTTTCACTAAAACCAACGCCTCAAACAACTCAGTTGCACTATGAAATTCGTGCTTTCATTTCCTCAATTAAGCAATCATAAGTTATTAGCTTAACATCCCTGTCACATGACTTGAGAAGCCAACGCCAGTCTTTCTGTGGTATTGAAGGCCGTCTACCAATGACTACTTTCAGTTCTGGTTCATAGTATTCTATTCCTTCCTCTGCTAGCCGTTTGCGGACACTATCCGAGCGTAATATTCGGTCATAATGCTTGATCTGCTGTATTGCATCATTAACTTCCGCGCAGAACCCAGGGATACTTCGTTTGGATCGAAAGATAGGGCTAGGACGTTTAAGCTCGACAAGTTCCCAATCACCAGCTACTGCATTCCGCAAAAATAGATCAATTCGTCTACCTGATACTTCAGGATCAATTTCAGGAAGTCTGAGCCAAACTTGTGTTTCAATCCTATCGTAATAAGGTCCAAAAATTTCTTGGTAATGATGTTTTAGGAACGCTTCCCATTGTGCCTCGCTCAACTGTCTCTGGAGCAGTTCCTGAAATTCCTCAAGAATCTCACTTGTACGGGTAATTTTGACAACGGATTCACAGGGAAAAAAGGTCTGACGGCTTACACCTGATGTGAGATGCTTTCCACACATATACATCGATACATCAGGGGGGCGTTCAGGATAAATAGAGATACATAATCCATCACTATAACTTGAAAGAAAGTCCTCTAGAACATCTGACGCCGTCTGGGGATCATTCTGAAAAAACGAATCAGGTGTACCTATTCCAGAAACTACATTTTCAGTCCAGCCAACTCGCCCTAAAGCTTGGCTTATTTGAGGGAGCAAAGCATCTTGATAATAACTTTCAGCAAGCCCAGAAAGATTACTCAATATATAAAAACTTGTAATCACCTCCCCTAAAATACCGCGAAGATTATCCTCCTGAACCAGCTCTGAATATGTTATATATTGCTTTACTGTCTGTTCAACTGAATTTGTAAATTCAGGCGTAAGCAAATTATATTCACGGGGATTTACAATCAGATCGATGGGAATTAAATAGGGTAAGTAAAGCTTCCAGCCCCTGACGACACCAATTGGTGGCCCAGAAAATGAAGGGTCAATAATTCTGAAAGGTTCAAAAGAATCTGAATCTCCAGAAGCCTCCACTAAATCACC
>DATNRH010000367.1 GCA_036703605.1 Candidatus Obscuribacterales bacterium
CCCATTTGCCCATTCGCCCATTCACCAAACAAGGTAATTATTGGACATCTCTTTTTGTGTTTCCTTTCTAAAGATAGTATTTGCACCTCATCCTTTAAAAACTTGTTGTTTGAACCATTTGCCGCGCACTCTGACTGCGCGCCCACACACTGGCTTCCGGGTTGCTGTTCCAGTAAGTCGATCGCACATTCGGGCAACCATCCATCCATCCATCCATCCACTGGTCAACTAACTAACCCCCTACACTCCTCCCCTGATAATATATTAGATCATGATTTGCTATTTGAATGACCTGTTCCACCGCCCGACATCTCTCGTCCTGTTGGCTGTCCCTGTTGCTGTTCCACCGCCCGACATCTCTCCTGTTGGCTGTCCCTGTTGCTGTTCCAGTAAGTCATCCGCCCAGTTGTTTGTCCATCCGTCCATCCATCCATCCATCCATCCATCCACTGGTCAACTAACCCCCTACGCTCCTCCCCTGATAATATATTAGATGATTTGCTATTTGAATGACCTATTCCACCGCCCGACATCTCTCCTGTTGGCTGTCCCTGTTGCTGTTCCACCGCCCGACATCTGTCCTGTTGGCTGTCCCTGTTGCTGTTCCAGTAAGTCGTTCGTCCGTCCATCCATCCATCCATCCATCCACCCATCCAGTAACTGGTCAACTAACCCCCCCTGATAATATATTAGATGATAGATGCGCCTTCTCTCATCTGGAAAGGTCCTGGAACAGCTTGTCCCCTTTGAGTGGGACAAAAGGATCCCACCTCTCCCCTTTGTGTCTGGTATGCCCTTGCCCTATGCTCTGCCCAAGACCCATCTATCCTATCGTCCCATCAGAGATGAGATGCAGGAGGAGGAAGTCCAAGATACCAGCCCAGCCTTCCTTGCCAACTTCATCTTCTATGGACCCAACGCTGAAGGTCATGGCTGGTCCAATGAACAGATCAAGACCAAGTTTAAAAGGACTGTGGCCTGTCCCCATGGCATCCCTGATGAGATCCTCAATCATCAACACCTAATTGAGATTGCCCTGATCCAGACCAACTTTCATGCCCATCATGCTTACTACATCTTTGATGCTAAAAGAGTGAGTCCAACTTTGGGAGCTGCTGTCCATTCAGCCAGAGTGGTGGTGTGGCTGTTTGTCTGCCAGTGTTGTTTCTTGTTGTGTTTGCTGCCTGGGAAATGTTGAACTGGGGCCAAGCTATATCATCTCTGAGAGGAGTGACCATTGTCTGAGACAAAATCTTCGGACCGGTGGAAGTGCAGTGGTGTCGGATCCCCTGAGGTGCGCGGGTCATGTTGAATTCTTCAGGTTTGTTGCTGGGAAGGCGAATCTCAGGTCAATTGGGAAGGGGGCTACCACTCTTAGTGGGTGGCCAGGCCCGGCACAACCTTCCTTGTCTCCCTTTATTGGGCTGAATGACCTGCAAAGTAGCTGGAGCAATACCTGGGGAGGCCGACCAGCCCCTGTACGTTGGTGGCTCTTACAACGCAAGCATTGAAATACGTGTCCATGGTTTCAGTCTTTTGGTTGCTCTTCTTTTACAGGTGGATGCTGGTGTCCTGGAGTTGGTGTTCTGTTTGCTGGCCTCTTTGCTGCTCTAATCTGACGTGAGGGAGAGGTGTCTGCTTTGGTTCAGGAGGAGTGTGGCGGGGAACAGTGCCGGGCACCAGAAGACTCAATTAGAAAGTCTCTGGTTTCCCTGCCCTCTTTGATTGACCACTCAGGCTCCTCTCTCTTGTGAAATGTCTCCGTGGCTGCTGTCTCTTCATACTAATCTTAGCTCAATGATAACACCAATAGCAATGGAATCCCTCTTGCCTCTTGGGCTCAGGGCTCCTGCTAGTTTGAGAGCTCCCCTGATATATTTGCTCGTGTGTAATTCATGGTATTCTCATGGTTTACTGCCTTTCCTTCTGTTGCTCTCATCTCTTGTCCTTCTTACAGCACAACATCCATGGAAATATCACTTGGTCTGACTTGAGGGCCCTACAGAAGGACCTAACTGAGAGGAAGAGTCATGTCCCCTTGAGTGTGGTGTACAGGGATGAGTCTTTCGCCCCTGCTCCCGAGAATCGACTGTATGCTGTCTTCAATGAGGGAACTGCTGAGTTCATGGCACTTGGGCTCAAGCAGCTGATGGATACCTCTCCTCTCTTGAGAGAGGACAACCCCTGTCGCAAACGTGTCCTGGGTTTGACTGAGGCTTCTGACAAATTCCGCAACACCAAGAGTGTCTCCTACGGTTACTGCTCTAGTCGGAACAATGGTAGAGATGACAACGAATTCTGCATCAGTACTCCTAGGCTTGCCAGCCACACCGGTGAAGCCAAGGAACTGTTTCTGTTTGCCTCCAAGATGTGTGTGTTGGTGGAGCATCCTAGGTCCCGCATCTTGGGCGTGGTGTCACGCAAGCCTGGTTTGTTTGGCTCTGAAGGCAGAGGCTTCCGGTATCTCCCAACCTCTCTAGCTGATCAGGCCAAGGAGGTCAAGTGTGGCCATGAAAAGTTCACCTCTAATCTGCTGAATGAGGACACTGAATCGGACCCTCTTGGCTTCAGGGAGGAGAACATTACTGAGTCTGGCACTGGTCTTGTTAACACATCTGACCCCAGTGGCAGTCTCACAAAGCACATTGACAGCAACAACTCAGACAATGTGTTCAAGGCCCCACTTCTCACTTTTTCCCATCCTGTTGGAAAGTGTGCCGATGGAACTCTGGCTGTGATAAAGTTTGTCACCACTTCCAGGATCTCCACTGACCAGGCACTGCGCAGGACTGATGTGTATGAGCCCTTTGCAGCAAAAATAGACAATTTCCTCAATTCTAGGCCAAACCATCTCAGGGTGACCTCTCTTGAATCCATCCCCAGGTACCTGGAGGGGTTTGGTGGTGATGGGCTTACTTTGGTTTGGGACTACCAGGAAAGAACAGTGGTGGCCTTAACCTTCTTCACTGAGGCCTCCTGCAGCAAGAACATCACCTTCATGTCTCCCTTGTCCAGTGCCATCCACCATCTACATATAAACCGGTCTCTGTCCCAAAGGCAGATGATTGAGCTCCTCTACCTTCTCTCTACCATCTCCAATGTCACCCACATGGTGATGGTGACCATGCATTTTGCGAGGCATGGACTGCCTCCAGACAACGTCTCTCTTTTTCATGAAGCCTTCAGGGTCTTGGGTTCATACCTTGGTAAGCCACTTTCTGGCTCCTTTTCCAGGACCCAGCCAAGTAACAATGGTGCTGTGAAGGAAAGTGACTATGCTATTGCCTTCCAGAATCTGTCGGCCATTTTAGATGAATTCTCCAATGATGACCGGATCCAAAGTTCCTCTGTACAGGAGAGGATTGCCTGGTCCACCTCTCTCATTGACAGGATTTCTACCCTTCCACAACTTGGCAGGTTAAGGGCCCAGCACATTGCCAGTGCTGCTGCTCAGCTTGGCCTGCTCACCCAGGCTGGTGTACTCACCATTGCCATGGTGGAGAAGAACAGTGCCTTCTTCAGGAAACTTGGCAAAGGTGCCAAACTGGCTGAAGCTCAGTCCTTTCAAAAGGGGATGTGTAAAAGGCATGGAGTCACTCTGGATGTGATGGAGGGTGTCTGTTGCGAGTCCAACAGAGACAGAACACCCTATGATGGCTCATACTCTGGAGGCTTTTGGTATGCTGTTCAAGAGGGAAGTAGCCGTGTCTTGCGTTCCAACCTTGTTGAACACATACCTGGCAGGCTCATAAGTGAGATTGTTCGACCACCACTTTTTCGACGGCCAACCATGCCCAGCCCATACTGGAGTGCCCACCCAGAATTGGAGTTTGGGGACAGGACCTTCAATATTTCAGACATGGCCGACTGTACAGCAAAGGACAGGTATGTTGTGTTGTCCTACTGTGCCCGCATCCCTGGCAGGCAACCCTTCCGAGAACAGATGAGGCACCTGCATCAGATGGCTCTCCCAGTTTTAAGAGCTGGGACTGATTTTTTTGAGGCAAATGAGATTTTCACTGGAATGGTCCTGGACATTTTTGGGCAGCAAGGGCCTCCACTGGTCAACCCTAATGGCAATGGACGCATGGGGGGAGGAGGATTAGGGGGAAATGGTGGTGCTGGTCAAGGCCTTGCTGGAAATGGTGGTGCTGCTCAAGGCCTTGCTGCTCTGGCAGGTGGTGCAGGAGGAGGAGCGAATGCTGGGGCTCCTGGGGGCGCGGCTCCTGGTGGTGCTGGTGCGCACGCCCCTGTTGCTGCTCATGCCAGGGCACCAGATGCCCTGGTGGCCCTAGAGGTTGGTCGTGGCGTGGGAAGCATCAGCAGGCCTCAGAGGAGCAGTGGTATTGCGGCCAGTCAGGCTATTGCCCTGGCAGCTGCTGCAGCTGTGGAAGATGCAGATGAAGAGGATGGTGGCTGTCACACTGACAATGCTCTTGAAGACCTTGATGTGGACGAGGAACCTCCATACGACCCTTTTGAGGACCTTGATGTGGACGAGAAACCTCCATACGACCCTCGCTTGCCTCCAACTGGTGGGAGGAAGCGCAGCACCTCTGCCTTGGAGGGCACTCCAGTATCCAGGCGTAGGCTTAATCCCCTAAGGAAATCCAGGCAGGTGTCACCCACACCCAATGGGGACTTTGCCAAGGTTGTCTTTGACACCCCACAGCGCAACTTGAGCAAGAGGGAAAGGAGGAGAGTCACGCAACCCATGTCCAAGAAGAATGCTCTGGAAACAATAGTCAGAACCTATTCATTGCGCAATCTCCCCACGAGAAACATTAATGAAGCTCTGCAGCAAATGATGTCTGATTCTGTCTCTCTGGTGCCTGTGGTTAGCGATGTGAGACAGCTCCTGCCAACTCTGCGTCAACTTGAGCTTGTGGCCAACCAAAGCTCTATCAAATTTGTGGAGGTGGAGTTCTACAGGGCCTGTCGGGCCGTCATTAACTCTGTTTTTGGTCCAGTCCATGACAGCCCCGCCAAGAGGGTCAAGAAGACCTATGAGTCAAGTCCCCTGTTCCCCTCTGATGGTTGTGCCCCAAAACACCTGTTCAATGATGCCCTCCAGTTTCACAGGGCCACTTGTGTTCCGAGTCATGCTGGTAATGGAAGCAGAGGCACATATCATTCAGCTTTTTTCACAACTAGCACCGGGATTAAGTTGTCTGTTTCTAACAAGAATGCCCATACCTTTTCTGATTTGATTGCCTCACGGTTTGGCACTCTAGCTGTTGTGGTTCCCAAAGAGAAGGACCCACCTGAGAGTGGGAACTGGTCTAATCACTTTGTGTTCCCCACGCAGTCCCTCGCCAAGATGCATTTTCTGGTCTCCTTCTTTCTGATTGGCTCTCAGAAGCATGAAATGGGCCCATTAGTGAGGAAAGCTTTCCTGCAGGAGAACTTTCCGGACAGCACCCCCTTGGTAGTGGAGGGAAGGAACTGGCATGTCTGCGCTGTGAGCCCCCAGGGCTGGGTTCAATGCAAGCAAACTGATTGCAAGCCTCTCTTCTACCTTGTCAGAGCCAAAGAGGGCTCTCTTGCCAACACTGTGTACATTGGTATCCCTGGCAGGACAAGTCCTCGCAGCAGCAGAATGGAGCTTCGCTACTTCCCCTTCCTGGTGGACCCGTCCATGGTCCCTCCCAGTGATGATGGAGTGGCTGTTTAGAGTCTTTGTTTTCCCTTTTTACTATTAAATTAAATCCATAGTCACTTTAACAGGTTACAGCTGTGTGTTCTTGTACTGGCCCTCCCCTGGAGCGCCTTTACAGGTCTCCTCTGTCCTTTCTTGTTTCTGTGGCGCTGGTCGTCATGCCCTGCACTATATGTTGAAAAGCTCGTCGAATTCCTTTTGGGCACCACAGTGGTCAGGATCGCATTCTCTTCCTAATGATTTCTGTCTGCAGGACGAGATATCTACTAAAACCACGCGAAGGAGTTCCTTTGTACACCTGCTGTACAAAGGGAAGAACAGGTCCAGGAGCAGTGGTGCCGTCAGGTTGGAGTCTTCCTGGGAGCACAATGCCAGGCATCTGCGCCTCGAGCATTGACGCTACAGCATCTGTCCTGGCTTTCAGGGCAGGAAGTCCTTTCCTCCAAGAAACCTCCTTGTCATCTGCAAGAGTAGGTTCCTTTATTGGTGGTGGATAGGCTATGGCACTCAGTTCTTCTGTCAGATCTCTCTTTGCTTTGAGTCGCTGTACCTTGGGCCTCTTCTTCTTTGGTGGCATGGTGATGGCGCTT
>DATNRH010000368.1 GCA_036703605.1 Candidatus Obscuribacterales bacterium
GCGGGGCTAAGGTTGCCTTGACCACCGACTCCTATGTTCGCTCTCATAAAATGGGGCAGGTTCGTAGTTTCCTCACTCGATCCAAAGATTGCGTGGCTGAGGCAAATCTCAAGTGGATAAGCACTGACAAGCTTCGCGTGAGATGTCACACGTCGACAAAGCATACCGTTGAGTCTCTCCGCGATGTCGCTCTTGTGCAGTACACATCTGGGTCGACCTCCTCCCCAAAGGGCGTCATGATTACGCATGGTAATCTGATCCATCAAATTGAATCTAACCGAGACGTCATTGGCTTCAACGAAGAGAGCCATTCAGTGGCATGGGTCCCGCAATATCATGATTTTGGTCTCATCAACGGAATCTTGACAATCGCTATGGGCAACAATGGCACCCTCAGCATGTTTTCGCCCCTTGCTTTTGTTGAGAGACCATCTTTGTGGCTCGAGATTTTGCATCGCTACCAAGCAACTCTTACGGCTGCGCCGAATTTTGCCTTTGAGCTTGTCGTCCGCAAGACTACAACAGAACAGCGCGCTAAATGGGACCTTAGCCGACTAACAGTTGTCAGTGCAGCCGAACCGATTCTTGCTACTACTATGCAGCAGTTTCGCGACGCATTTTCCGTGAGCGGCTTTCGCTCAGAGGCATATATTCCAGGTTACGGGCTCGCTGAACACAGTACAGCTGTCACTTTGCGTGGTGGCCATTTGATCGCGGTTGACAGAGTAATATTCAGTCATAATAGTCGCGCTGTTGCTGCTCCACCAGATGATACAAATCCCCTGGTCCTCGTGAGCAGTGGAAAACCCTTCGATGGTATCTCTGTTCAAATCGTCGACCCTGAGACCCGCCACGCTCTGCCAGACGACTACGTTGGGGAGATCTGGTGTAAATCCCCCAGCAAGGCGGCGGGCTACCTCAATATGCCCGAGTTGACCGAGGACATATTCTGTGCTCGGCTTGCAGATGGGTGCAGCGAATCCAGCGGAGATGGATGGTTGCGCACAGGGGACATGGGTTTTATGGATGATGGCGAACTCTACGTATGTGGTCGCCTGAAGGATATGATGATTGTTCGCGGCCGCAACTTCTATCCTGAGGATATTGAGGGCTTTGCCCGCTATTCCCACCCAAGCATTCGACCAGGTGGACTGGTCACCTTTGCTCTTGATCATGCAGGGGGTTCTAGCCAAGATGAACTGGTGATCCATATCGAGCTACGTGGTGGACAGCCAGACCAAGACGTGGCTCATGAAGTTGCTACGGCTGCACGTAAAGCCGTTCTAGAAGGCTGTTCGGTAGATTGCGATATGACTGTAGTGATTGGGGCACCAGGGCTTGTCTTGAAGACCACGAGTGGTAAGGTGCGACGACGTGCGTGCAAGGAGCAGTGGTTGTCTTCCAGCGGTGGGCCACAGGTATGGTTCTTAGAAACCTTTACGAGCAAACCTCCTGGTGCAAGTTTTAACCCTCCTACAGAGCAATCGTTCAAGGCTCCTCCAAGCATTTCAACTCTTCACGAGTACATCCATTTTCATGCGGCCGAACTTCTCTGTGTGACCAGTCCAGAATATGTGGATCCAGCGGTTCCAC
>DATNRH010000369.1 GCA_036703605.1 Candidatus Obscuribacterales bacterium
TCCAACGTCCATGCCCAGGTTAGTGATGGGTCCTTCGACCATCGGATAGGCACTGCTTCGTGCCAGTTCTGGGATGGCCATAAAACGTCGTCCTTTACCTACTCTGTTCCCGGGTTACCCGAAGACCAGAACGCATATCGTAGTGAGTTAGCCGGAATATACGGTCAATTATGGCTCCTGGTCCTTTTCTGCGAGTATCACGATATCTCCAACAAACACTTTGTGATCGGATGTGATGGCCTTTCCGCCTTACAGGCCTGCTTCCACCGCGAATGCCATTGGAACACCCAACACCGAGATCTCATATCGGATGCTCAGTCCGCCATCGCCCGTGGCCAGCAGCGGCGTCTTACCTTCACTGCACTTCATGTTGCGGGACATCAGGATGATGATCCCTGGGCCACTTTGGACCTCCATGCCACCCTGAACTTTGAAGCCGATATAGCTGCCAAAATGTACCGCTGGCAACTGGAATCAAGATCCCATCACCCCCGTGCCCACCCGATCCATGGGGAAACATGGATCCTCTCTATTAACGACGAACGCATTGTCCGTAACATCGAACAGGCCATGCGCCTATCGACTACCTGGCCCCGAACCCTCCTCCACTTGGCGTCCAAGAGAACTTCCACGATGGATCTCAATCAGCTTGCATATTATAGTCTGGCACATGCTATGCGCAATTGCTCAGGCCAACGGCGACGATGGGTAACTAAACACATGTCGAGGTTCGGACCCACTGGGGTCATGATGCTCCGCCGCAAAGAATGGACTACCCATGCCTGCCCCCGATGCGGCTACAGGGAAGATACCCATCATGTGTGGCGTTGTACGAATCCCGATGCTGCTACCCTTCGCTCTACATGGATGGAAAAGTTGTCCGATTGGTTTCTATCCTCAAATACTGATCCACAGATCGCCGAGGTCATGCTCCAACGCCTTCGAGAATGGCTACACGGCAGTCCACCTGAACCCTTGCCCTGTGTCCACCCCTCAATCCAGGCGGTTGCGGAAGCCCAGGATGCAGTCGGATGGGAACTCCCGTTTAGCGGTTTTTGGCTCCAAGCATGGTGTCCGCTACAGCAAATATACTTTGAACGGGCCCTCAACTCCCCGAAGACAGGTAAAACGTGGCTCAGCCAACTGATCCGGAAGCTCTATGATATGGCTTGGGCACTTTGGACGCACCGCAATGACGTTCTACACCGCCAAACAGAGATTAAAGAACAATTGGCCTTAGTTACGGAGATCCGCACC
>DATNRH010000370.1 GCA_036703605.1 Candidatus Obscuribacterales bacterium
AGACCCATCCCCAAGAGATTGTATGGCGTAGTCTTCGGCTCCCTGAAAAGACGACCTCTCCTCAGATCGGAACTTCCGATAAAAGTCCTTGAAAGCAGAGCGCGTCGCTGGACTCTCAATGAGCTCGGATCGCTTTGTATCAGCAGGGTCCTCCGAGGCTGAGGTCGCACCCTCGTCGCCTGGAACATTGGCGGGTGTCGGTACATTAGATGGAGTGGAACAAACACTGGCAGTACCCGTAGCTGTTATCTCAGAAGTCTGGGAGTCTCTGCCCTTCGATGGCTGCTTCTTTTTGCTCTTTGTGTTTCCGCTTATATTGACAGGCGTCGCCTTTCGCTGTTGCTGAACGGGTGGAGTCGTGGAGGGTGGTACAGTATCGGGCTTCTTCCCTTTCTCCGGTTTCCCCTGCTTGGATCCTCTTCGAGGTTGCATCTTCCTTCCCTTCTGACGTTGCTGTTGTGTTAGCTGCTGTTCACGGCGACCCTGAGATGGAACACCAGCAAAGACAGGAGTAGGAGCGGCAACAGGTATTGGGTGATGCGATCCTTCAATATGAGTTGGAGGTGTTACGCCAAAGATATTGGGGCTTGGCTGGTGTGGGTATTCCGGGGAAATGCCATGATCTGGCCATGAGGGCGATACATGAGGTGGTGCCGGAGAAATACCAATACGCGCGTCCACCTGTTGAGGAGGATGAGTCTGTGGTATACCATAAGCATATTCCCCACTAGCCATCCATCCTGAGCTAGAACCCGGCCAAGCACCTTGATTGATCGCCCCACCATATTGCATGGGCACAACTCCTGGCCAGTCTGGAGAGGGTGCTGGAAACTGTGCCATCGGCGTTCTTGGATGTTGGTGCTGTTGAGGAGCAGAACCCATCGGAATGAATTCGTGAGCTCCTGTGTGCATGCCAGGTGGGTGCGTGTGAGGGCTCACTGATGTATGATGGTAAGAGCTGGCAGCGGAGTCGACCGAGTATTGGGCGTAGGGGCTGGGAGCTGACCCAGTTGAATATTGTGGGAAAGGGCTGGCAGCTGCACCACGATGCTGGTG
>DATNRH010000371.1 GCA_036703605.1 Candidatus Obscuribacterales bacterium
ATCTAATTGCAGGCTGTGACATGCTTGGTAGCCACCATCAAGAATACCGCGATGGCAGCTACATCAACAATGCATGTCCCCGTTGTGGCTGGTTTGTATACTCACTGGAGCAATGGCCTTACTGGGATGACAATGTTGCAACAGGCTCTACTGATCGAGTGGTTCGTGTACGCACTTTCAGCGAAGTCGTCACCGCAATAAGGGCAGCTGCCAAGGCTCTGGTTTTCCCGTTCCTTACTCTTCGCCTGTTCTCTAGCTGGCCACTAGTTGGCTCCGTACTGGCCCTGGGCTACCTAGGTCCCTGGGCGGTGGCAAACGCCAACGCGTTCTCCAGTATTTACTCCGGCCGAACCTATGGTGGCGATAGGTATCCGCGCCGGAACTTCCAAGCCAATCCTTCGGACTGTGGTCGTCGTCCAGAGCCCCTCCCTAGGGTTCGGCATGAGGACGCCCTTCTGGCTGTTCTCAATGCGGAACCCCCCAAGGTCTACATGGACCCGTCCTGCTCAATCTGCTTGGAAGATTTTGAGGAGGTACCGCCAATAGTTTTTGCCTAACGCCAAAGAGTGTGTTCAAAGCCGCACAGGAACCAGATGCTAGTTCTCAGATGCGCCAGTTAGACCCTGCCGTGGTGGCCTTGCCATGTGGACATCCCTTGCACATGGCTTGTGCCGAACAGCTCATAGGAGGTAGTCCATTCGTTCCCCTGTCTTGCTAGGATTGTAGTGCTAACATCTCAGCGACGAATCAAACCGGCTTACGGTGTCCGCTTTGCCGTGAGCCCATCTCCCTTACTGCTACCCTGTCTGCCAGGGCATTCACCTAAGTAAATACCTTCATGGACCACCCAGACGACTGTGGGGCAGAGCAGTGCGGCGGTCGGCGGCAGCGTGCCGCCTCAAACCTCAAACTTGCCCAGTTGTATCCAGCTTCAGTCGAAAATGTCATCCAGAGAACCATACAAACTTGTATTCCACCTTGTAGAAAATGAGAAGCCAAAAGGCCTAGTCATTCTCATCCACGGACACATGAGTTCGTCAGAGCAGAACTGGGGTAAGTTGCTGAGTAAACAAAATAGGTGATGGATGGAAAGGTCGTGGG
>DATNRH010000372.1 GCA_036703605.1 Candidatus Obscuribacterales bacterium
GTCTAGGGGAGCACGCACGCGGCTCAGCCAACGCACCAGCAGGTTGGTATCTTGCCAGAGGTCAGCGATCGCCACTCCAGACTCACCCATGGTTGCGGGCGTGATGGTCTGCAGTTCTTCAGTGACGCGATCGACCACCTCGTTGGGCATCATATCGCGCAGGGTGCGGAAGACCACCTCAGATATATCTCGGGCATCATAGAGATCCTCTAGGCGGGCGCGCCGCTGCACGTTCTCCAAAAACTCAATTCCCTGTACACTCGGGGGCAACCCGGACGGTGTGGTGTTGGGTGCAATGTTCGTGTTCATGGGGGTTCCTCGATTACAACATAGGTGGTCGCAGCGCAATGCGTCTGTTACCCACTCTGCCCAGAGAAACCGGACAGACTGTTGCGAACTCAATGTCAAGGACAAGCAGCCCTAACTTCAATAAAGTTCACAATTGTTTACATCTTGACACAAGATCTAGGAATTCTCCAGGCCCTATAGATAGAGATTGCCGGATACTTGAAGATTCAACATCAACCTACCTGCCTAGTCCCCATGATGGAGTTGGAGTCGGAATTATTCAGATGTCTCAGATCGTTGTTAATGCCTCCTTTGTATCCAAGCGTCCCACGGGACTTAGCATCTACACCCGCAACGTCGTACCCCACTTGAGCGACCTGCAGCCCATGGTGCTGACTCCGGAAGCGATCGCTCCCCATGATGCCCATCCCCAAGTGCCGCCCACCATGACCCCCGACCAAGGCTCCCGAGGTCATGCCCGCCGCTTGGTCTGGACTCAAACCCGCCTCTTGGACATCTATCGCCAAAGCCATGCCCCCCTCCTGTTCACGCCGGTACCTGAAGCGCCTTTGTTCGCCCAATGTCGCTATGTGGTTACGGTACACGACCTGATTCCCCTACGATTTCCCAAACGCTGGTCGCCGCTCACGCCCTACTTTCGCCACTACGTGCCCGCCGTGCTGCGCCAGGCCCAGCATATTGTGTGCAACTCCCACACCACCGCTCGGGATGTCTGCGATCGCTTCTCGATCCCCGCCCAGCGCCTCACCCCCATTCCCCTGGCCTGCGATACCGATCATTTCCGCTTCCTAGACCTACCAACCCAGCCCTATTTCCTCTACATCGGCCGCTATGACCCCTACAAAAATCTAGGGCGAGTAGTGGCGGCTTTGGGCGCAATGCCGCGATCGCTTGCCTGTGAGCTATGGATTGCCGGTAGTCCGGATGACCGCTACCAGCCGGCCCTGCAGCAACAGGCCGACGAGCTTGGGGTGGGCGATCGCCTGCGCTGGCTCGACTATGTGCCCTACGATCACTTGCCAATTTTGCTGAACCAAGCGATCGCCCTGGTTTTTCCCAGCCTCTGGGAGGGGTTTGGTTTACCCGTCCTAGAAGCTATGGCCTGCGGAACACCGGTGATTACCTCCAACCTGTCGTCCCTGCCCGAGGTGGCCGGCGATGCAGCGCTGCTGGTGGATCCCTACGATACAAGAGCGATCGCTCAGGCCATGCAGACCATGGTGAGCGATGACCAAACGCGATCGCAGTTGCGCCAGGCCGGTCTGGCCCGGGCCCAGCTCTTTAGCTGGGAAAAAACCGGTGCAGCTACCCAAGCCATTCTGCGCGACTGTTTAGACCATTTAACCTAAGGTTGGCGGGCCGTATAACTACCGTTCCATGCCGATCCTGATCAAGAAATGCCCATAGTTTCCCGGAGGCGATGGATCTGACAGTGAAGCTAGGTTAAGAACGTAACTGGCACACTAGCACTGGCACAGCATTCGTAGTCTGGAACACAGTTTCAGCCACCACGGATCGATAAAGTCAGTCTCTAATTGCTAGATCCAGGGAGCGATCGCCGAGAAGTTGATGGAAAGCTGTTGTTTCAGTCAGCGAGTTTTGTATCAACGTTAGAATCGAAGCGAAATCCAATTCCTAGACGCAAGAGAGGAACGATATGACGAGCGCAGTTCAAGCGTCCTTCAGTCGTGAACAAGTCACGGTTTGGTTACGAGGTCTACTCAGCGTAGCTTGGGCCGATGGCGACTTTGATGAACACGAAAAAGACATGATTGCCAGCCTCACCCAAGATGAGATAGCCCCTGATGCTAATCTCACCACCCTCGAACCTATCTCTGCGGTAGATCTGGCAAACACTCTCGGTGCCGACAAGAACCTTGCTGAAAATTTCCTGAGGACCGCCGTGATGGTGGCGATCGCCGATGGGGTCTACTCGCCCCCCGAAGATGCCCTCCTTCACGAATTTTGTCACGAGTTGGGTTTATCAGACGATATGTTGAAATCGCTACGCCTTACCCTAGAAGCCCCAGCCCCTACCTTCACATCCGTTGAGGCTGGAGCCGCTACGTCTCTAACTCCCCCCCCCATCAAGCCAGGTCTAAAACCCCTGCGCCCTGTCCAAGATTGGCTCGATCAGCTCGATATTCATGACCCTAGTGTGGCGCGATTTCTCTGCAAAATGATTCCGCCCCAATGTCCCTTTGAGCGGGATGTCAAAGTCTTTGGCCGCAAGGTTGTCCACATTCCACCCCTCTGCAAGCTCAATCCACTCTATGAGCAGTTGGTGGGACTACGATTTCGGGCTCTGTCCTTTTTAGCCGATGACTGTGGTGAAGATATTTCGCCCTTTATCTAACACCCCAGGGCCACGATCGCTAGCCCCCGGCTTCTTCTGAAGGACGGGGGCTGCTTGTAGGATGCTATACCTTATCAAAAGGAAGAGTCTTAATGTAAGCTGCCAGCCGCTCAGCCTCAATAGTATTCAAATCAGAGGGCAACTCAAACTCTACTTTGTAATCTGGGCGCAATACATAGGAGTGGCTTATGTGGTTACATCCCACCTCATTGCCGCTCTCTTGAGTTCTGATATCAAGAGAAGAAGAGATAGATATTTCATCTTCTACAGAGTTATTTGAAGATTCATCCAAAACAATGCTGCCCAGACTTGAGAAGCTACCATAGGGCTGAAAACGTGACGGCTTCCCTCGACGACCAGTCCAAAATCTGCCAAGCCCTAGTTCCTGAAGCTTTTTCAACACATCAATCACTTCTTGCCTAGAAATCTCGCTATTCTCTTGTTGCAATTTCTCTTGTAAGTCATCTACATTCACCTCACAACCAGTAGCATCTCTGTTTCGCAGAAAATAGATTACGGCAGCAGCTACAACTCCAGAAGAATAGAGCCTTCTTAATCTTTCTAGAGGTCTTAAGTCATTGATAGCCATGATTTCCGTTCGCGGAATGATTTTGGACTCTTTTTTTCATGAAATACTTGGTTCTAAAAACATTGCCACAAATCGGTGACAGATAAAAGTGACTGTGGTGGGCATAGGGCAAGCCTCCTGCCCACCACAGCATCTATTAAACTTTAATGCACTAAAATCAATATCAACTAAACTTTAACAGCTTTAAAGTGTGAGCTCTACTACCAATTGACAAACCTCATGCAGCGGATACTTGATTTCAAAGGCTTCTTCCTTATCGTTCCAAACACCACAGTCACAGTCTTGTAACTTCTTAAACCACTGCTTAACCTCATTAACGTTAGCATTACATCTATAAGTTTGAAATAGAGAGTCACGAATACTCTTTAGAGAAATTCTTTTACGAAATCTTTCTCGCTTAGCAGTCATGTCGAACAGCATTCTAGCTGTTTTGTCTGAATTATATGTCTTAATAAGAGGGTCAATTTCAACGTAGTCAACTAGCCATAAGGGGTCTTTTGTGTTCATGTTGCTTTTTTCCTATCACAGGAAGGTTGATTTACAAAAATACCTTAACACCTTAGTGCTAACATAGTCAACATTTTCTAATGTTAGACCTTAAAGCCTTTGTAAAGGAGGGGTAGATTCTAAAAGCGGCTATCGACTACGAATAGCCTCAACGGAGGCTCGCCCATGCTTTAAGTAAATGTCACAATTAAAGTAGGGCGGGCAATGCCCACCCTACTAGCACTGGGTATTATTAATCCTGGAACGAGGTATGCCTCTTAAGACTAGGCCTGCACACCTTGAATTACTGCGGTAGCCTTGAGAATTTCCTCCACCTGTGCCGGCGATAGGTTGGGATTTGCACCCATCATCAACGCAGCTACCCCAGCCACAAATGGCGATGCCATCGATGTACCGCTGTAGCTTTCATAGCGATTGCGGAGCACAGTTGAACGAATGTTGACCCCTGGAGCGACTACAAAATCTAGGGGCACGTTACCGGCTGGATTGGAGAAGTTGGCAACCCGCCGAGACGAGTTCACCGCACCCACCGCAATCCCTAGATCATCCAAGGCATAATAGGCGGGCTGAATCGGTCGGCGTGCCCCCTCTTGGCGTTCATTCCCCGATGCCATTACCACAACCACACCCGCATCGCGGGCATAGGACAGGGCTGCGCGAGTGCGGGTCATGTCTGGATCACCGATATAGTTGCCTAGGCTAAGGTTCACAACATGAGCACCGTTATCGACCGCATAGCGGATACCATCAGCTACGTTGCGGTCAAACAGAAGATAGGAGCCATCATCCCGACCATCAATCACTTTCACGGGCATGATTTTGGCATTGTGGGCCACACCCGTAACCCCCACACCATTGTTCAAACCAGCAATAATTCCGGCGACATGGGTGCCATGCCCTTCAAAATCCATCGGGTTGTTGCTGTCGCTATCGACAAACTTCCAGCCCCGCACATCATCCACGTAACCATTGCCATCATCATCGATGCCGTTTCCGGCAATTTCGCCAGGATTTTGCCAGATATTGCCCCGCAGATCCACATGGTTGTAATCCACGCCGGTATCTAACACCGCAACAACGATATCTTGACCGGTATGACCTTGGTTCCAAGCAGCCGGAGCGTTAAGCATATCTAGCCCCCAAGCACTGCCACCCAAAGGTGGAACACTGGTAAAGGGAGCTCGACCCGCCGCTGAGGCGACAGCAGCAGCAGCGTCAACTAGCCCATAGCCATAGGAAAAGTTGAAGTTGTTGATGGTGCCGGGGTTAGACGGATTAGACGGATTGGAGGGGGCAAGCGACAGAGCGCGGGTAGCAAGGTTGTAGGCTCCGGTTTCAAACGAAGCATAGCTGGTCACTCGAATGCGATACTCGACCCCAGCTTCAGCCACCAGATTAATGCGGGAGTTGGTGTTCGTTTGACTAATGTCATCATTCTGCTGAAGTACTTTGCCGTTGGTGGCATCAATCACCTGCAGGAATGGATCGAAGCGGTTGGAGGTGAGCGTAATGCGGATGCGATCGCCCTCATTGAGGCCTGATAGCACATAGTCATCAGCGTAGCGATTGCGTCGTTGAGGGTTGAGGGCATCCGTGAAACTAAGGGTGCCTCTGAGCGTATCATCTGGTTGGAGTGCTGTCCGGCTAAGGCTGGAAAGGCGATTAGAGGAGCGACTGCGAGATGACAGAATGCGAGACCAAACGGCTGGAGCAAGTCCACGAGCAGAGGCTTCAACACCAGCACGCCCGAGCATCCGCTGCATAGGATTTTGGAAGGTTTTTGCATCCACCGGCTGCAACTCAGAAGACTGAAGTGAAGAGCTGTTCGGCCGATAGGAAAAAGAAGAATACTGAAACCTAGAAGGCGATGATGACATGATGAAATTCAGGATGATACGGCATAGGAATTTAACTCGACAGCATCTCATCAGGGGCGCTGAGGTATGGCAGTCGGCAATCGTCGGAGAATGTAATTAATTACACATTCATGGAAATGACGGAGGATTCCAGAAAGGCGGGGCAGTTTTTTGTAGTGTTGGGAAGATGAGGAGATTGTTCCTGAACGCCAAGAGCCATGGTTTCAGTCAGTGTCTCGTCATGGTTTACAGGTAACTATTCCTATAAGGTAACGATTATGCCTGCGCCTATGCCTCCGGAGGATTGCCGACAACTCTTGTCAGAAGCTCTCCAAATCTCCCGCACGCTCCTGCAAGCAGCTAGCGATTCCGATGCCGCCACTCAACGCCGTCAGGAGCGGTTGCGATCGCTGCAAACCCAGCTCCAAGCCTACGCCCATCCCATCCAGGGCGATCGCCTCCCCATGGACACCATTCCCCTGGCCGTGCGGCAGGCCTTTGTACGATCGCTGGTGCTGGTATCCCGCTATCACCACCTGGGTGGTCAACATTGGCGCGGCACAATGGGCTCGTTCACCCTGCAGCATTATCAACCCACCCCCATACCGGCAGACTGGCAAGGCGAGGCAGCGATCGCCCGTTGGGTAAACCACTTTCAGCTCCCCACCGCCATGGCAGCAGAGTTGCAGGAGGTTGTGGCTACGGTGGATCACCAGGTTGCCGAACAACAGCACATCATGGCGGCCGTCCTCGACAGCGTAGGATTAGCCAACGCATCGCAACCGCCTGGGGCTGCGACCCTGAAGCTTTTCCAGCATCTGTTTGGTGCCGTGCCCCTGCCGATGGGTGCCCTCCATTGTTTATACACACCGTCCCAGATTTATTTCTGCGTGGATTATGGTGACCAGCGGCTGAGCGATGAGACGCTTTGGGCCTCTCTGCCCACCGATCAGCAAGCGGCGATCGCCCAATTTCTCACCAGGATTAGCCCCTTTAGCTTCGAACGGTTCAACCGCTTCCCCATTTTCGGAGCCTGTAATCCCGAGAATCTGGATCACCCTTGGTGCGATCGCCTAGCCGCTACCCTCAACATCCCCACCAGTCGCCTGATCCAATGCCTGTTGCGCTCCATTAGTATCATTCCCACCCAAAAGGCTGAAGCATTTCTGGTGCATGACATTTGGGGCCATTATTGGCAATCGTTGCTCACCCAGTTTGAAAGCGACTACAGCATCTTGGCGGACTGTGACGAGCCGCTGCGGGCGGGGGAAACCGCCTACACCCCCGAAGGGCCGATCACCTGTCGGGAGCTTTTTCGCCTGGACGACCATGAGGTGATCCTGGATGAAACTCGGGCCCGTCTGTTTTTCCACGGAGAAGTGCAGCAGCGGCTGGGTCTGGTGTTTACCCATCTGCTGGGGGAAATGGTTGCCGATGTGGCGGAATTTAAGTTCATTTGGGATCATCCCCACTTCAGCGATCGCCTGCCCAGTTCCTCGGTGTTCAAAACCCTGCCCACCAAGCTGGACTTAGGATTAGCCGACATCGACTTTTTGTTCTTACGGGTGTTGCAGCCCCTGCTGTCTATCCATCTGTCGGCGCTGGAAGCATCGCCCTTGGAAACGGAGCTGTGGGCAGATTGGTCGGCGGATTGTCCCCTGACCTTAGAGCAGCAGACGAGCCTCAAGGTGGCGATCGCCCGTCTCTACCACATTTTTCTAGATGAATATAACCGCCACTATTTACCCACCCTCACCGGCGAGACGGGGATGTTCACCCAGGTGGTCAGCAATCTGCTGTATCTGCAAAATGCGATTAACCAGCTCTACACCCATGACCTAGCCCGCACCAGCACTCTACCGTTTCAAGACGTGCTGATGATTTTTGTAGCATTGTACTGTTCTAGTGATTGCTACGCTGAATTCTGGGACGTGGATGATGCGATCGCCTCCTACTTCCTGCCCTGCTGGTATAGCTTGGAGCCAGATGGGGCGGTGGCACATGGAACTGACCCGTCGATCCACAAGTCAAGGTAGACTTGGCGGTGGCATGTCAGGATGGAAATCTAACCTGGGCATCCTAACTCTAGAGATAGATAATCTGGGCTTGAGGATCGGGTATCCAGAGTCTGGGATCAAGCGGATCGACCTAGACCTGCATGGTTCTAGACACACCGATTCTAAAGGCACCAAGCCTATCTAGACGACACCAGGACATTGCCCCGGATGGTTGGGAATCCCGATCCCTCGGGACGTCAGCCCCCCGACATCCACCCACTGTTCACTGATTCACCCCTCATCAACTGTGCTAAAACCTTACGATTCTCAGCCCAATCTGCCGATGGTGCGCGCCGCAGCGATCGCCACTCCCCAGGTGATCTCGCACCGTAACTTGGATCTTTGTTTATTGGCCGTCTGCTCCTGCGCCTTGACGTTGCTCTGCCACCAAGCCGCTAATCTATCCCACAGCAGCAGCGTCGCAAACCAACCAAGCCCCTCGATGACGCAGGTGGATATGAGCCTGAAGGCGGGTTGGTTTGCCCAGCAACAATCCGAGGAAGACGGTCAGCAAGAAGAAGCTTAATGGTTGCCGTGGCTAGGACAGGGTGGCGCGGAAATGGATCGATCCAGCCAGCCGCTGGCCTGCTGCAGGTGAGCTAGGGCCTCGTCGGGGCGATCGCTTAGCAGGTAAACCATCGCGCTAGCCAGTTCTGCCTTAGCACGGGAAGGACGATGTCCCTTGAGACGATGCCAGTCATGGGGCGCGATCGCCAACCGTTCTGCTAGGGCTTGGGCCAATTCGAGGGTAGACCAGTCTGCCAGAGCTTCACTTTTGGCTGTTTTTAGCGTTTCAGCAATCAGGGGTTGGGATGGATGTACCATGGTGCAATCGTCAGACCCAACTGGATCCGGATAGAGGTCAGCAACTTCTCTAAGTGTGACATCCTCTCCAAGCAATCGCTAGGCCATAGGGTTGGAGGACGGTGAAGGATTTTGATAGGATTGCGGCTATGCGTTTGCAGGTTCTTCGTCTAGGGGTATAGGGTTTTCAGATGCCATCTTCTCCAGAGCCCTCGTCGGCACCATCCTTTGATGAATCCCTCGCTGAGGTCGAGACTGCCCTGCACAAGCTCAAAGATCGCTATGCCCAGGTGCAGCGCGATCGCCAGCGCCGGGACGAACTGCGCAACCGGATCGATGATATCCGCCGCATTCCCAAGGGCGATCGCACCCCAGATCTCAAAGATGAACTCAGCCATATCGCTCAGCAGCTTGACGACCTGAAGCTGACGCTAGAAAGTGATCTCTTTACCTGGAGCAGTTTGAGCGAACCCTTTTGGCAAGCCGTGCGGTTTGGTGGCATCGGGATTGTCATCGGCTGGCTGCTGAAGACGATCGCTGGCTAGCTCCATCCACCCCTCAGGAGCATCAATGGCCACCGAATCTCACCGCACCGCATCTCATCGCGTTGACATCACCACTTGGTATTTAGAACTGCTCAGCCCTGACGAGTTTCGCCCCGCTTGGAGCGATCGCCCTGAGCTAACCGTCATCCAAGCCGAACTGCCCTGTCCTGAACTCAGCCGCTTTCTCTACGCCAGCGTTGGCGGTGATTGGCATTGGCGCGATCGCCTCACCTGGAGCTATGCCCACTGGCAAGCCTATCTCCAGCAGCCCTCGGTGCAGACCTGGGTGGCCTACCTGCGGGGCACACCTGCCGGCTATGTAGAACTGCACCACCAGGCGGAGCAGCGCAACAGCGTTGAACTGGCCTATTTTGGCTTACTCAAACCTTTCCTCGGGCAAGGCATTGGCAAACATTTGCTGAGCACGGGCATTCAAAAAGCTTGGGACATGGGGGGCGATCGCGTTTGGGTACATACCTGTTCGCTTGATGGCCCCTATGCGCTGAAAAACTATGAAGCTCGCGGTTTCAAACAGTATCAGCAAACCCACTGCACCGAAACCCTACCCCTAGAACCTATCGGCCCCTGGCCCGGTGCCTATGACGACCGACCGACCGACCAGCCCTCGCCTAGTCGGGAGCGATCGCCTGGCATCTGACCACAGCGCCTGTATGGGAGTTGCCCTCAGCCTAGGCGCTGGTTGACGAAACTCGAAGACCCTCACCCCCAACCCCTCTCCCAGGTCGGTAGAGGGGCTTTGAAAACACCTGCACCTTTCTTGCTCCCCTTCTCCCCTTGTGGAAGAAGGGGCTGGGGGATTAGGGGAAACGATGGGTCAGCTTCCCACACGCCCAGAGATGCAGCCAACGTCCCCGGACGATTCAAAAAGCCTTACGCTAGTTACTACAGATCCGGTTTTTGCAATTCACCGCCGGACAGTAAGACTGTAGAACCCATACCTGTCGCAGCCATGACCCTTCGCCGTATTGTTGAAATCCTTCGAACCGGCCAGCCCGATGATGCCGTCACTATTCGGGGCTGGGTGCGCACCAAGCGTGAACTCAAAGACTTTACCTTTGTGGACGTCAACGACGGCTCCTCCCTCACCGGGCTGCAGGTGGTGCTCAATAAAGACCTGCCCAGCTATGCCGACATCATTGCCCAGATTAATACTGGCGCGGCGGTGGAGGTCAGCGGGCAACTGGTCGCCTCCTTGGGCAAGGGACAGCGCATCGAAATGCAGGGGCAAACCATCACCGTCCATGGCGGTGCCGATCCGGAAACCTATCCATTGCAAAAGAAGCGCCATTCCTTTGAATTTCTGCGCACTATCGGTCATCTGCGATCGCGCACCAACACCCTCGGGGCCGTCTTCCGGGTGCGCAACGCCTGCGCCAACGCCATCCACCAATTTTTCCAAGAGCGCGGCTTCATGTGGGTGCATACACCGTTGATTACCGCTAGTGACTGTGAAGGAGCGGGGGAACTGTTTGCGGTAACCAATCTGGATCTGCAGAACGTTCCCAAAACCAAAAGCGGCGACGTGGACTATAGCCAAGACTTCTTTGGTCGCCCTGCCTACCTCACCGTCAGCGGGCAACTGGAAGCCGAGATCATGGCCATGGCGTTTAGCAATGTCTACACCTTTGGCCCCACCTTCCGCGCCGAAAATTCCAACACCTCCCGCCACCTCGCCGAATTTTGGATGGTGGAGCCGGAGATGGCATTTTGCAACCTGGATGGCAATATGGATCTGGCGGAGCAGTTCCTCAAATACCTATTCCAGCGGGTGCTAGACCAATGCCCTGAAGATATGGAGTTCTTCAATCAACGGATTAGCGATACGGTGCTGTCCAACGCGGATGCAATTATCAACAGCCAGTTTGAACGGATCACCTACACAGAGGCGATCGCCCTCCTAGAAAAAAGCGATCGCCCCTTCGAATATCCAGTCTCCTGGGGACTAGACCTACAGTCGGAACATGAGCGCTACCTGGCCGAAGAGTTGTTCAAACGTCCGGTGATCGTCACCGACTATCCCGTCGAGATCAAAGCCTTCTACATGCGCCTCAGCGATGATGGCAAAACCGTGCGGGCCATGGACGTTTTAGCACCGGGCATCGGTGAAATTATCGGCGGCTCCCAGCGGGAAGAACGGCTCGATGTTCTAGAACAACGCATCCAAGCCCAGGGAATGCCCTTGGAAGACCTTTGGTGGTATCGGGATCTGCGCCGCTATGGCACCGTAGAACATGCGGGCTTTGGCCTCGGATTTGAACGGCTGGTGCAGTTTATGACCGGCATGGCCAACATTCGCGACGTCATCCCCTTTCCGCGATCGCCTCTCAATGCTGAGTTTTAGGGATTTGCCCATGGCCACCTCCAACCCACCCTTCTGGCGCTATACCTGGACTTACGTCGTCCTAGGAGCGATCGCCCTTGCCATGCTGCTGCCCCTGCTGTGGCTTGTCAGCACCGCGTTTAAGTCACCGACGGAAGATATTTTCCAATTTCCGCCCCAGTTCATTCCCCAACAGTTCACCCTGCAAAACTTCGTGACGGTGTGGAACAGTAACCCCTTTGGGCAATATTTGAAAAACAGCGTCATCGTCGCCGTGCTGACGGTCACCCTCAACCTCCTCTTCTGTTCCCTTGCCGCCTATCCCCTAGCGCGGCTCGACTTTCCTGGACGGGATGCCACCTTCGCAGCGATCGTGGCCACCATTCTGATTCCCTTTCAGATCGTGATGATTCCCCTCTATATCCTCACCGTGCAGCTTGGGCTACGCAACACCTATCTGGGGCTAATCTTTCCAGCGATCGCCTCTGCCTTCGGCATTTTTCTGCTGCGGCAGGCCTTTCTGGGTGTCCCCAAGGAGCTGGAAGAAGCGGCTCGGGTGGATGGTTGCTCTGATCTGGGCATCTGGTGGCACATCATGCTGCCCGCCGTGCGCCCGGCCCTTGTGACCCTGGCGATCTTCGTCTTTATCGGCTCCTGGAGCGATTTCCTCTGGCCCCTGATTATCCTTGATCGCCCCGAATACTACACCCTGCCCCTAGGCGTTGCCAAGCTAGCCGGTGCCTTCTCCCTCGACTGGCGCTTGATCGCCGCCGGTTCTGTCATTTCCATCGCCCCAATTTTGGCCTTATTCGTGATCATGCAGCGCTACATTGTGCCGACAGATGCTGGCAGTGGCGTCAAGGGCTAGCGGGGCTAATCTAGAGCCGTCATGCCATCCCGATCAACCACCGAAGCAGGAACCGGTCATCTAGGGCTAGGGTCTGGCTAGACACCCATCTGCTTTTCGCTCTCTTAGACCTCATTGGTATGTCCTTCCTCAATTGCAATAGACTGCCTTGACTATTAATAAATTTGCATTAACACGAAAACTGCTTGCAACCTACTTTTTCCGAGTAGGCTGGCTCGTCTTGGACTGCTGGCGATATTTTAAGCTGCGAATTGGTTTAGTGGTGCTGCTGAATTGGATCGGTGTCACCAGTGCTGCATCAGTCTTTGGTGGCTTTATTCTCTATGTGCGCTACCTAGAATCGGGGCAATCGCTGACCGTATTGGGTATCGATATTCAGCTCGAAACACCTTATATGCTGGCTATCTCAGCAGTCTCTCTCTTATGTCTAGGGATCATGAGTTCGGTGTGTTTGTATCAAACCGATTGGCTGATTGCTCGCTTAGTCGTTGCCTATCAAAAACGTGCCGTCTATCGCTTATTTGAGGTGGCTAGCGATCCGGCATACCAAGGATGGCAAAAACTGCTAGACGGGCCACCTAGCCAGGCCATGCAGTTTTTGTTAAGCACCAGCCGCGCCAGTGCGATCGCCCTTAAAGGTTTATTAGGAGGAATTTTACCCGCGCTAAAATTCCTCCTAGCGATCATCTTTTTAGTTTCAACCAGTGTCAGCCTGACAGCCCTCCTCATTCCCCTAGTCTTGATCTACCTTATTCCGCTCTATCAAGCTAATCACTGGGTCATGCAGCGGCAAGATGACTATTCTAAGCTCAATCGACCTGCTCAAAAAAATGTGTCTCAGACCTTGGACAATGTTATCGAAGCTCATGCATCCTATGAACAAAAGATGGCTCAAACCCAACAGATTCTTGAGTCACCAGAGTATCAAGAAGCATCACTTTTGTTCTATGCTCGCCACCTAGTCACCAGTCGTCTGCGGTTGATCAATACGCTATTTTTCACCGTTTGCCTCATCAGTGTATTTACATTTTTTGCCTTCAGCCAAACCTATGGACAACACCGCTGGTCTAACTTGCTGATCTATCTGTTTGCCCTACAGCTAGCCTTTAGTGGATTGCAGCAGATAACAACTGTAATAGGCAGAATGAGTCGCCTATTGCCTCTCTATAAATACTATGTAGACTTCATGAGTCAAGCAACGCGGTACCGTCGGCAGCGGCAGCGATCGCCCCTACTCAATCATCCGCTGCCCAGTCAACTGCTTTGCTCGTTTTCTGCCATCGACTTTCACGAATCAAAACGACAGCTAGACATTCAGCCTGGCAAACCTGTATGGATTGTCATTTCCGATGCTCCTAACTACAGTACCCTAGAAGCAGTCGCCGCCCACCTAGAAGACACCCTCATTCCCCCCACTGATGTATTATCTAAATCTGCATTTATTGCTAAACCTAGTCTAGATCAAGAGTTTATACCTAAGGAATACCAGACCCTACAGCAACTTTTCAACCATAGTCCGCCGTCGCTGCAAGATTATCTTCAAGAGTCAGGGCTGAGGGCAGAACTAGAGCAGCATCTCTGCTTAGAAGACGAAGATCCTAGAAGCCAAGATCTGAGTGCAGAGTCATGCTATCTGCTGAATGCATTACCACTCATTCAGTCCAAGCGCGTTATTTGGATCAGCATCAAACCACTTCTCAAGCTGAATCCCGGCTTTGTCAATGCCATTTTGACATCATGGCCAGACCATTACCTGTTTTTAATCACAGCAGAGCCCGATAAGGCCTTGTTAAGAGGAGCCTTAAAGCATCAACGCGCTCCATCCACGCCCGTCTTAGTCTTTGGCAATGACGGGTTCTCTGGCTGTAGCGATATCCAATGGCTGACCCATCATCTACCAGAGGTACTAGTTTATCTCAATACCCATCGAGAAGCCGCCCGAGCCTTCTACGGAGAGGTCGATGGCATGGAAGCTGACTAGGTTCTACCGCGCTGCAATTCGCTGGTAAACGGAAGAGAGCGATCGCAGGTCTAGAATCCCTTCAAGTCAAGACTCGTCTTCTAGAGGCTAGACCTGATCACTGGAACAGGGGCGCAACCTTCACAGAACAACATCTGAAGTGTCTCTTTCAGGTCATGAGAACAGGTTATGAGAAGTTCTGCCAATCGGTGCGTTTTTCCTTAAATAGGGCTTTATCACCACACACAACCGTCAGCCAGTCCAACCCTCCAACATAGCTCCCCACTCGTATTTCTGCTGAATAAACCACTTCCAGTCCTGCAATATCTAGCATTTTTTCTAGACCTTCCCGAGAGAAAGACCATAGATGCACAGGATCAGGCTGCTTTGTAAATGGTTTGCCGATGACTTGAGCAAGAGGAGATGCAATCAGAATCAATTCTGATCGAAACTTAGCTAATTTTTCTAAAAAGTCTAATGGATCGTTTAAATGTTCGAGAAATTCAAACATTGAGATGATGTCATAGGGCGTATTTTGCGTAGACATCTCAGACAGCAGGGCAAAAGCTTCCTTCGGGAAAAACTGACGATCTGGAAGCTTGTAATGGTTAGCAAGCTCAATTTTTCCCTCTTGCATATCACATCCTGTAATCTCCCATGCTTGGCAGCCATAACGCTGAGGGTTCACAGTATTGATGATCGACCCAATCCCACAGCCAATATCTAACCAGCGAATGGGCTGATCGCCGTTCTTTTTCGCCAGTAAGCCAAATAAAACTTCGACTAGATAGACCCCGTAGGACACTCGAAAGCCATGGTTGATGTTGCGCGACAAATCACGGTTAATGTCGTTGGAGGTGGGTTGCTGAGAAGGTTCTTCTGACCTATTGGCTAGCTTGGAGATTTTGCTGCTCTGATTGGAGTAAAACTCATCATACTTTTCAGCCGAAAACCGGGCATGGGGCTTTAGCGTTTTGGGACGAATACGACCATTTTCCAGAGCCTCAACGGTACGATGGTTGGTTTGATCCCAAAGTACTAAAGAATCAATATTAATCTGAATGGTGTCGACCAGTTTTTGAAGTCTTACCTGCTTAGTATCAGATTCTGGCTGAGACAGCGTTTTATTGGCTTCTTTTAGTGTATCTGCCAGCATTGAAAACGCCAGTATATGCGTTTTCTTCAGCATGGCAACATTGTTTTCTAATGCTGA
>DATNRH010000373.1 GCA_036703605.1 Candidatus Obscuribacterales bacterium
GTGGCTTTGGTGTGGTTTACCGTGCCAAGTACCAAAACAAGATCGTGGCCCTGAAGGAGGTGGCTGTATCTGCCAGTAGGCTAACCCTTGGACTCACTGCGCAGATAAGGCACAAGAGATCTACCAGCAGTTCCGCCAAGAGGTCTGGCTGGCCTCCACCATCACCCATCCATGCATTGTCCGGCTCTTTGGCTGCTCCCTTACCCCATGTACATTGCTCATGGAGCTAGTCACTGAGGGCACGCTGCATGATTTCCTCTTTGAGAGCAAGAAGGAGCTAAACATTCACATGATTGTAACCGCCGCATTCTAACGTGACAGTACAAAGTCTCACTCAATGTGGCTGAGGCACTCCGAGCCCTGCACACCCGGAAACCGCCCATTATTCATCGCGACATCAAATCACCGAATATTCTGATGGTCAGCTTCAACCCCTTTCACCAGGTCGTGTGCAAGGTGGCGGACTTTGGCGAGTCCCGTACTGGTAAGATTGCCAAGCCTACTTACCCTTTTCAGTCGCTGCAAAGATTATTGGCCGTGAAAACCTTGGCAACCCACTCTGGCTCGCCCCCGAAGTAATGAAGGACAACACTGAGTATGACGAAAAAGCGGACATATTCTCGCTGGGCATTGTCATGGGTGCTGAACTCCTCCGCCGTGCCCCACCTTACGAGGAGCATGAAGTAGCCCGGGGTCAGTTTACCTACAAATTCGAAGATGCCATTATCGAAGGTAAGACGGCGTAGCCCACTGACTACGTTAGGGCTTCGGCCGACTATCCCCAAGACAGCGCCTCCTGCCTTTGCAGAGCTTGTGGAGGAGTGCTGGGACAAGGATCCGGAAAAGAGGCCTCCCGCGGAGGCAGTTGCCTTTAGGATTCGGGCATTTCTTCGTGAGTTGGCTGCCCAAAGGCAGCGGCGTATCGTTCAGGAGGAAAACCGCGTTGCCATCCCCGCCACTGCCCTCTGAGGAGCCACCTCTCTATCCTATGTATCAAGTGTG
>DATNRH010000374.1 GCA_036703605.1 Candidatus Obscuribacterales bacterium
TTCTAATACAAACACAAGATCATATTTAGGGATGATGTAATCATCAATAAAATGCTCCAACTATTCAGTTTTTCGCAGAAATAGCTATGACTGCCAGCCCCCCTCCCTCCCTTGATGCCGTCGATCAACAGATTGTCACCCTTCTACGGGTTGATGGTCGCATGACCTTCACCGAAATTGCTAAGCGCTTAGACATCCCTGAAGCAACTGCCCGCTATCGGGTGCAGCGATTACTTCAGTCTGGCACAATTCAAATCCACGCCTGGCCCAACCCCGAAAAGCTAGGAACACCCCACATTTTGATGCTCTATTTAACAGTGGACAATAGTCAGGTGATGTCCGTTGCTGAACAGCTTACTGCCATGGACGAGGTGCGGTTTGTGGCGGTAGCTGCCGGACGATACAACATTATTGCTGATGTGTACTACGGAAATCATGGGGAAATTCTGGATTTCTTAGCAAAGCTCCAGCAGGTTTCCGGTGTCGTGAGCTATGAGTCGCAAATTGTCCTGAAGTTGCTTAAGGCGGAGTACAACCCTCTGCAGTCGCTTTAGTCAAAGGCGATCGCCCTAGCTACAATTGATAGACTCTATGGTGACGAAATTCTCAGGAGCGATCGCTCTATTTAGGGTCGGTGGGGGAGTGATGCTCAACGGGTTAACACTCAAACAGGTCAGTTATGTTATTTCATTTAGCGTGTTGTGCCCTCCCATGGGTTAAGGCGTCTTCGGGGGCAAGGATCGATCAACATCGCCTTGGCAGTATGGGCTGATCGACATCTGCATACGGTATTGCTGAACTAGGGAATGAATCTCTAGTTACAGGAGCTGAAACTCTATGCCAACTATTACGGAATAATCTTGCTATTCAGCAACGCCCTGCATACTATGCCAAGCAGAGTAGCTATCCGGACAATGTTCAACCTAGCCCAACTCAGTGGAAGGATGGTCAACGATAGCCGAGCTATTTGACCTTATGAGGGATGCTATGATGAGCAAGCAAGAGATATTTAGCATAAACAGCAGTTAAGCGGAAAAGGCGACCTCACGTGATCGCTTCAGCGGAGGGTATATGGCTATTGACATCATCGACAAACTTGCACAGCTTGTCGATCAAGAGCGCGACATCTTGCTCGCTGAGTGGCGGGCGCAAGTCCGGGCGCTTCCGGCGGCGCAGGATCTCGACGCGCCAACACTCAACGATCACATCCCTTATCTCCTAACAGAACTTGCAATCGCCCTTCGCAGCGGGTCGGGCGAGACGATCGCCCAAACTCTTGTCGACGACAGTTCCTCCACCCACGGCTTGCAGCGGGTCAAGGATGCATTCGATATTCAGGAGGTTGTTGCCGAATACAACATCCTGCGCGGCTGTATCCACGACCTAGCTGAGCGCAATGGTTTGAGTATGCAGGGAAGGCCATTCCATGTCCTCAACCGTGTTCTTAACGGAGCGATCGGGTCGGCTGTGCAGTCGTTTGCTGCCCAGAAGGCGATCGAGATCCAACAAGAGCGAGAGCAGTACTTATCGTTCGTGGCCCATGACCTACGCACGCCCCTGAATGCCATTTCGCTGTCCGGGCGGGTTCTCGAAACGATCCTCACTCGGAACCATGCCGAAACGCCGCAGGCTACGCAGATGATTAAGATCCTCAAGCGAAATGTACACCACATGGAGACGTTGATCAGTCAAGTCATTGAGGAGAATACGAATTTGGTAACCGAGGTCGGTGTCAAGTTGGAATGCCGGGACTTTGATCTATGGCCCCTAGTTGAAGCCCTCATCCACGACCTCCACCCCGTTGCCGGGACAAACACCACTCGCCTGACCAACACCGTACCCAAGGATTTTGTTGCCTACGCCGATGCCAGTCTGATGAGACGGATTTTCCAAAACCTGATCGCTAACGCGATCGCCTACACGCCACGCGGGGAAGTCATCATCGGCGCGTGTAAGACAGATGCAGGTGATGTTGAGTGTTTCGTCCAGGACAACGGGGACGGGATCCCGCCAGAGATCTGCCAGACTGTGTTCGTTAAGCACGAGACAGATCCTGAAAAAGAGGGAGGTTTGGGGCTTGGTCTCGCCATCGTTAAGACATTTGTTGAGGCTCACAACGGGGTCGTGACCGTAGAGAGCGAACTTGGTGTCGGCTCAACATTCCGGTTTACGCTCCCCGGACGAAAAAAGTAGCGCACGCCCAGATCAACCGGCTCTAGTAGTATAAATCAATCATAAAGCCGTAACGAGAGATAATGAATTTATCCCAGTTTCAATCCTGGGAAAGAAACCTGGGTATCAACGAATCTTATCCAGCATGGCTGCTTCCAATCATAGCTATTCCCATGACCTACTATCTGGAAATCCAAAGCGGAGTACTGGCTATCGTACTCCGCTTTGATATTATCTAGCACTATGGATTCTCCTGGGCCTCGTCCTGCTCTCGGGTGAGTCGATCTAGGCGATCGTTGGCCTCGCGGGACAGTTGCACACAGCGATGGCCGACAGCGGTGGAGGTCAAACCGCCTAGGGTGGCATAGCTGCCCTGGGGAAGCTGGCCGGTGGCGAGGAGAATAACGCCTGTAACAGTGATGAGAGCGCTGAGGCTAGTGAAGGCTAGGGAGAGGTTGAAGCCCCAATGTGCCTGCCGGATGCGTTCGCGCAGGATGCTGTCGTTAGGTTGGTGGGGTTGGAGCTGGAGGTTAGTTGTCATAGCGTTTACTTGGATGATTGGACTCTTTTAGTATGAATCCAAATCCTTGTATCGCTGTTCAGGCAATGGTTTTAGGTTGTAGAACTTTTGTTCAGCGTTTGTACAACCTTTGGTGATCTTGGTTATAATCGGCTCACCCCTCCGGCAGTTGAGCTATGGCAGATCGAACAAAGCGAACAATGGCAGCCACATCAGAAGGGGTGAAACTGATTAAGGAAAAGTGGCCCATTATTGGGAAAAGTGCTGAGGTGATTGGCGTTCATGTGGGAGTGTCGCGTGGCACAGTGCAGAAGTTTGTTCAGGGGACGCCAATCCTTACTGCCAACTTCAAGGCGCTTTGTGAGCAGCTTGGTCTGGATTGGGAGATAGTGGCGGGTTTGAAAAAGAGCGCCCCTCTTCCAGCTTCAGTTGCTGTGGCCCTAGACCCAGATGACCTAGATGAGCTAGTGCAGAAAGCGCGATCGCATGGGAGCGCAAACATCGAAAAGCGCTGCGGGGAAATGAAAGTGCTGGATATGCGACAGCCTATTGGGGTTGGCGCGATCTACACCGATGTCAATATTCTGGAGAAAATTACGGGTAGAACCCGGCGAGAGTTAGACGAATGTATGCAGGGGCAATCGCCGGACAATTTTGACCGCTTTCTGCTGGGGGCAGTGCGTGAACGACGAGTGGATGGGCTGGAGGCGGTGCAGGACAAAAAGCAGCTCATGATTTTGGGGCGACCGGGGGCGGGTAAAACTACATTCCTGAAGCGGCTGGCCACGCTGTGCAATCAGGGCGATTTTCTTCAAGACCAAGTGCCTATCTTTGTCACACTGAAGGAGTTTGCGGAAACGGTGGATCGCCCTGGTCTATTACCGTTTATCACCCGCTATTTCTCGCCCTCCCTGTCCACAGAAGCCGTGGCTCGTCTTTTGCAACAGGGGCGGGGCTTGGTATTGCTGGATGGCTTAGACGAGGTCTTAGAGCAAGACCATGACCGGGTCTTGGGCGAGATTCGAGCCTTTGCCCACCAGTATGCAGCATCTCACATCGTGATCACCTGTCGCATTGCGGCGCGGGAGTATGTGTTTGAGCAGTTCACAGATGTGGAGATGGCTGATTTCAACGATGAACAGATCCAGGATTTTGCGGATAAGTGGTTTAAGATTAAGGAGCCAGATAGCCTAGATGAGCAAGGCAACTCCACGGTGGCCCAGCTTTTTTGGGAGGCGATTAATGAACGTGAGCCAATCAAAGAACTAGCCATTAATCCCCTGCTACTGACCTTGCTATGTCTGGAGTTTGAGCAATCTTCGGAGTTCCCGCAAAGCCGCTATGAACTGTATCGGCGCGCCCTAGAGGTGTTGTTGCGCAAGTGGGATGGACAACGACGCATTAAACGAGAAACCGTATACAAACGCTTGCCGCTTGAACGCAAAGAAACCTTACTCGGTCAACTGGCGAAATATACCTTCGAGCGAGGGGATTACTTCTTTCGAGAAGATATGGCCAAGCAACGGATTAGCCAATACATTCAGAATTTACCCGATGCTCATACCGATCCCGATGCCCTGTTGGTCGATAGTTATGCCGTATTGAAATCGATTGAAGCTCAACATGGCCTGCTGACGGAACGAGCTGCCGGAATTTATTCCTTCTCTCATTTAACCTTTCATGAGTATTTCACAGCTAAGACGATTGTGGATAGCGCTGATCAAGCTACTGCGCTCCAGTCCTTGGTGGTGCACCTGCATGAAAAACGCTGGCGAGAAGTGTTCCTGCTGGTCGCAGAACGGATGGAATCGGCTGATCAGCTCTTGATTCTGATGAAGCAGCAGATTGACCAGATGCTGGCGAATGATGAAACATTACAGGAATTCCTTATCTGGGTAGACCAAAAATCGAGATCGGTCGGAGCACCTTATAAGGTTGCTGCAATTCGTGCATTTTATTTTGCCCTCGCTCTTGACCGCATTGCCTTCGACCTCGCCCTCGCCCTCGACCGCAACCTCGACCTCGACCGCGCCCGCAACATCGCCATAAACCTTGATCGCAACATCGCCATCGACTTCGCCATCGACCGCGCCCGCAACATCGCCATAAACCTTGATCGCAACATCGCCCGCATCATCGACATCGACTTTGCCCGCGCCCTTGACCAAGGTCTCCAACACAACCTTTACCACACCCGCGCTCGCGCCCTCGCCCCTGAGTTACAACGCAAGCTACAAGAGCTTCAAGACCAGTTACCCAAGGCTGACAACACGACGGAGGAACAATTAAAGCAGTGGTGGCAAACTCAGGGAAAAGTCTGGACTGAGGCCCTGAGAGAGGTGATGATTGAACATCGCAACATTGGCCACGATTGGCAGTTCAGTGATGAGCAACAAAACCTGTTGAGGCAGTACAACACCGCTAACCACCTTCTAGTTCAATGCCTTAATACCAGCTACGTCAACAGAGAAACCCGGCAACAGATTGAATCTGAATTGTTCTTACCCATCCACCGCCTCCAGGCCAATTAAGCTACCAGCCTCGCACTTCCTCTGCCCCAAGAATGGCAAAAGTGAACCTGAGAGCGATGGTGAGCCGGTAGGTAACCCAGGGCAACCTGCGGAATATCGGTCGGGCCAGCGCCATCTATTCTGGGCAAACTAGACCCAGCCGAATTCCAGATTCATCTGAATCCAAACGCACTTGCCCAGCGATACGTTATCTACGTCATGCCAACCTTAGGGTATTGGGGTTAGCGCTTCACTTGGGGGGTGACACCTTTGCTTTCAACGCAGTTTAGGTAGGCAATTTCGGTTTCGTCGAGCTTGTAGTCGTCGTAGTTGTCTTTGACATCAAAGACCTTCTCTAAAAAGTCGTTCCGAGATTCTCTTAAGGCACGGGCAACATTGCCCTGGCTGAGCTGTTTGGGTAAACACTGGGCCATGGCGGTCAGATCGGTACCATCGGCGGCAATATAGCGCTTAGATGCGGGCGAGTCGTCGGCGTAGGCAGGGGCTGCAAACAAACTAGAGCTGAGCCACATCAGCCCAGCAAGGAGTGTCAGAACAAGACGCTGAACAACACCACGAGTAGAACGTCGAGAATTTGACATGTTGATTGAATTTGTGTTGTTGCATTCCAGTTTCATTGTAAACAAATAAAAAGTAAAAGCAATTGGGTGGGTAGGCAGCAACTAGCGCACACTAAGTCCAGCAACGCAAACTTTATGAAGTTCAGAACAAGAATCAGTAGCTTAAGATACCGTTAAACACTTCTTTACCGACCTATAGCTAAGCCTCTGATATGTTCTTTATGTAGAAATACTGGCATGTCAGCGACACTCCATCCATGCTGCTCAGCGCAAGCTTTTGAGCCTGCATAGATGGACAGGAAGTGACGTGTAAAAACTCAGCTTAGAGATGGGTTCACGATCCAGTTGGCCTAGATGTTCTTCGAGGCGACAGGTAAGTAAACCTCATCCAAGTCCAGATGTGGAGTTCTACCTGTGGGAAAACCACAGATCCCAAGCTGGACTTTTTATGTGGCCTGCCTTTGAGGGTTACTAGGGTCATTTAAATCAATAGAAATCTGCACAGGATTTAGGCTCCATGATTCATGGGGCTAACGTTGTGCAGCGGAAAATTGCGCGGCAAACCATTGGTCTTTTTGGAGTTAACGATCTCGCATGGCTACTTCAGTTTTTATCAACGAGTTTCACTACGACAACGTCGGCACTGATACCGGCGAATTTATCGAAATTGCTGCTCCTGCAGGCACCGATCTAACCGGATGGAGCTTAGTGCTGTACAACGGTGCCAACGGCAGCGCATACAACACAACCGTGCTGAGCGACACCGTGGCCGACCAAGGTAACGGCTTTGGTACCGTCACCGTTAACTACCCCAGCAACGGTATTCAGAATGGCGCTCCCGACGGCTTTGCCTTGGTCAATAATCTGGGTCAAGTGGTGCAATTTTTGAGCTATGAAGGCGGATTGACTGCGGTAGGCGGGCCAGCAGACGGACTAACTAGCGTCGATATTGGCGTGGCGGAATCGGGCAGCGAACCAACTGGCCTTTCTCTACAACTGGTGGGAACTGGCTCGATCTATGAAGACTTTACCTGGGTGGCACCTGCTGCTCAAACTCCCAACACAGTCAACAATAACCAGATCTTCAACGCAGTGACGCCTGGGGTGAATGCGTTCATCAGCGAGCTTCACTACGACAACGTAGGTGCAGATGAGGGCGAGTTCGTTGAAATTACCGCTAACGCGGGCGCGGATCTCAGCGGCTACAGTGTGGTGCTCTATAACGGCAACGGTGGCGCGCCCTACAACACCATCACTCTGAGCGGCGTAGTAGCTGACCAAAGCAACGGTCAGGGCACGATCGTGATTGATTTCCCCAGCAACGGCATTCAGAATGGGGCTCCCGACGGCGTAGCGCTGGTCGATGCCGAGGGCAATGTAGTGGAATTCCTCAGCTACGAAGGCTCTTTTAGAGCCGTGGGCGGCGCAGCAGATGGCCTCACCAGCGTTGACATTGGTGTAGCCGAAGATGGGACTACGCCGATTGGCGATTCGCTACAGTTCCTGAATGGGGCTTGGACTGGCCCCCAACCTGCCACTAAGGGAGCTGTGAATAGTGCTGATAACGGCGGCGGTGATAACGGCGGTGGCGATAACGGCGGTGATGTCGAACTGACGCGCATTGGTGACATTCAAGGAGCAGCGCAGGTCTCGCCGCTAGTGGGTCAACGGGTGGCCACCACGGGCATTGTCACCGCTGTCGATACCAACGGCTTTTATCTGCAAGACCCTGTGGGCGACGGCAACCTGGCCACCTCCGACGCAATTTTTGTCTTCACCAGCAGCGCCCCTGGCGTGGCAGTGGGCGACGAACTGCGGGTCGAAGGTACCGTCTCTGAATTTACCCCCGGTGGAGCATCAACCCGCAACCTATCGACGACTCAGATTGGCAGCCCAACGCTGACCACCCTGAGCATCGGCAACCCCCTGCCAGCAGCCACCATCATCGGCCAGGGCGATCGCGTCCCCCCCACGGAAAACATCGATGACGACGCCTTTGGCAGCTTTGACCCCGAGACCGACGGCATCGATTTCTTGGAGTCCCTAGAGGGCATGTTGGTGACGGCCCAAGACTTCCGGGTTGTTGATGCCACCAATCGCTTTGGCGAAATCTTTGGCGTCATTGACAACGGCTTGGAAGCTACGGGGCTGAGCGATCGCGGCACCCTCAATATCAGCCCCGACGACTTTAACCCCGAACGCATTCAGCTTCAGTTTGACAGTGGCGTAACGCCCGCTGCGTTTCCGCTGGTGAATGTAGGCGACACCCTGGGCAATGTTACCGGAGTGCTGGGCTACGGCTTTGGCAACTACGAAATTGTCGTGACCGACGACTTTACCAACCAAATCGTGGCGGGCGGTCTCCAGCCAGAGGTCAGCACCCTAACTCGCGGCAGCGACCAACTCACGGTAGCCACCTACAACGTCCTCAACCTCGACCCCAACGACAGCGACGGCGACACCGATATTGCCGATGGGCGCTTTGATGCGATCGCTCAGCAAATCATCAACAACCTCAACGCCCCCGACGTCATCGCCCTGCAAGAGGTACAGGACAACACCGGCTCAGCCAACGACGGCGTGACGGCGGCAGATGCAACCCTGCAAACGCTGGTGGATGCGATCGCAGCGGCAGGCGGCCCCACCTACGCCTTTATCGACAACCCCTTTATCGGCAACAACACCAGCGGCGGTCAGCCGGGGTCTAATATTCGCACCGCTTACCTCTACGACCCCAGTCGGGTCAGTCTAGTTGAGGGTTCGGTGACCACCGTGGGCGGTCAGGGCAGCGGCGAAGCCTTCCAAGGTGCGCGCCTACCTCTCATTGCCACCTTTGAGTTCAATGGCGAAGCGGTGACACTGGTCAACAACCACTTTTCGTCGAAGGGCGGCAGCGCTCCTATTCTGGGCACCGAGCAGCCCTTTGAGGCTCGCCAAGAAGATGTCTCCGTCAACGGCTCCCTCGACGAACGCCAGAGGCAGTCTGAAGCAGTGCAGGGCTACGTCAACGGACTGCTAGGGGCCGACCCCAACGCCAACGTGGTGGTGCTGGGTGACCTCAACGAGTTTGAGTTTGTCTCGCCTGTACGCGACCTAGTGACCAACAGCGGTCTTACCAATCTGACCGAGACCCTGCCCGAAGATGAGCGCTACTCGTTTATCTTCCAAGGCAACTCCCAGTCGCTCGACCACATTTTGGTCAGCAATGGTCTAGCCACCGGTGCTGAGTTTGATATCGTACATACCAATGTTGAGTTTGCCGCCACACCCCAGCGGGCCAGCGACCACGACCCGCTCTTAGCGCGGTTTACCCTGAATGGAACATCCAACGAAGGTGATACCAATACCGTCATCGTTGGCGACGGGGACAATATCGTTAGCCTAGATGGCAGAAACAACGTTGTGACCACGGGAGATGGCAACAATTTCATCTATATTGATGACGCTGCTGCCAATGGCGGTACAAA
>DATNRH010000375.1 GCA_036703605.1 Candidatus Obscuribacterales bacterium
GATATAGATCACTATAAATAGATTCCTTTTAGACAATCTTTAGCACTATTAAAAAAAGACTATGCATTTACCCAATAAAGATGAATTGATGTCTGGGGTATCCTCGTCGCTCCATTCCTTTTCCCAAGCCTGGGCTAAGCGCTATGTGCAACAGGTTCATCAACCCTCCCAGCCCCTTGCCAGCGCTCAAACCTCACGCCACGACATTGCCGAGCATTTACGACAAGAGCTACGAACCGTCAGCGCAAGAGCATGGAGTAAAACAGAGCATCTACTGGCAGAACAAGTCAAGCGCCATCAACTACCACCCAACCTCATCAATCCATGGGCGATCGCTAAGGATGTCTATGACATCTACGATCAAGCCTTTATCAGCTACGTCTCATCCGTCACACCCGAGCGGTTTGCAGTCAATATTTCACCTCTCCTAGGTCATATTCGGGCAAAATATACCCTTGTTGATCCAAGGGTGATCGGCTTTGTAAGTATGCAGTTCCACTACACTGGACTGTTTTTGCTAGAGCTAGCCGCCGCCGACCAAGAGGCTCTGCGGCTCTATTTCAAAGCCATCGATGATCATCTCTATATGCCCCTGCAACGGGCCTATGATGCTGCCGCTCAGCACTCCTATGAATCGACGGATTTGCTGCTGGTGAGAAAGCTCCTGCCCCAGAGTAGTGCGATCGCCCATCGGGTTGTCGATCAAGTTATGGCAGCATTTCCCCACCATCATTGCTACAGCGGTGCGCTCAATTCGCCCCAAGTTAAAATCTCTAGCCTGCGTGATGCGGAGATGTTTCAAACCTATCTTTGGGTTTGCATTTTAGAAGATAACATCAGCATCGTGCAGCAAGAACTTTTTCCTCTTTGCGTGATGCTATACCCCATGCTGAATGTGCGTTGGGAATTGGTACGCTACATGCTGACATTGATGGATCATGAATTTGCCAACTGTCTCGACACAACGCAATTCATCAAATGTTCGACCTATCTTGATAGCTTGAAAATCATGTTCGCCGAAGATGTATTCGCTAGCGAGGCGATCACGCCCAGCTACAACGGAGTCGCCTAACAAACCCACCCCAATCAGCTCGCAACCGGATCAATCATCAACATCCTAGGCTGGTTGGTGAACCAATCTTGATGGTACAGGCTGAGTTGCTCGACGTGAAATCCAACACCAGTTCAGACTCCGTTGGGTGACACTTGGGTGACGCTGACGCTAGCCCAACTTACAAGAGAATCAGGGTTACAGGAGTTTTGTCCATCCATCGGCACCCTAGATCTTCCAGACCACCGTCGGCATGGCTCACGGTGCAATCGTCCATCCACTTGGAGAGCAGAGAGCAGCACTGGCATCCTCAGGTCATCGAAGGGTTTTTGACATGCGTATTTCCTAGACCTAGCCTGGCGCAATAAGCCGGCAGTTGGCGCACAAACAAGATAGCTATGAACGTTGGATAGTACGGGCGATCGTCTCCGCTGGTACTCGACCCTGGCCAGACCCCGTTACCCCGTCTCAGCAATCATGAGAGGCGGGGCAATAGCGACACCGCTACTATTAAAGAATAATGCCCCTCAAGCCCTAGTGCAGGATCATAGCCCTGAGGGGTTAGTACCTTCATTGAATTCATTCAAGACCGTGCTATGTTACCAGTGAAATTAGGAGATACCAGACAACAGTGTGTCATCCTTTTCACTGCCTAACCCCCAGGCTACATGAATCGGTTGTAAGGATAAGGACTTGTGAAAGACCGTTGGTCTAGCAGTTTCAAGATCTTTCAGAGGCGCACAGATGTTCTGTGCCACCATCATCTAACTATTACTGTAGAGTGAACATTCAAAAATGGCTAGTGCGTTACGCAATGTAACTCATTGAGCAGACCAGGGTGTAGCCTAAGCATATTTTCTGAAACTATGCGGAGATACGGAGCCCAGTCTACCCTCAGTCCAAGGTGTTCTCTCTATCAAAGATCAGAAGAATTGCGATTGATTGGTCTTCATAGATCCTGCACTGTTGAGTTGGGTCTTGCATCTACACAGGGCTAGGACAATGAAATATGCGTTTGCTGCAATGATTGCACTCCTTTCTCTCGCTGCGACATCTACCATCATGGAGCCAATGAGTAAGAATCCGCCATGCAATCCTGAATTGGAATGTGATGTTGTTGTCCAGCTCCATGGGGTGAAGACCGTACGTAATCAGTAGCGTCTAATAGAACCATGACTAGAGAGCTTGTGACAAGGAAAATCGATTGGCGAGAGATTGGCTTACTCCTGACCATCGCGGCTGCCACTAGTTTTATTACGCTAGGGGTTTTGGAATGCCTGTTTAACAATGTTCGCTGTGTGCAAATCGGAACAGACGGCAGTTACAACAGGCTGCATGGCTTTCAGAATTGCGCACCAGCAGACATGAATCAGTCTTCTTCAATCTGGTCGCGATCGCGCCTAGAACCTTAGTTGCTGCCTTGCTTGAGGCAATACTAGGGCTCTCTCATCAATCAGAGTCTTGCCCATCTTGCCCTCCTTGCTATGGGGGCGAGTAATTGGCATATCTCTGTCTCAGCACCCATCACCTACCATCGAGCGATCGCTTCAGCCAACCTTGAGCGATCGCCCGGTGACCATGTCTACTAAATTCCCATAATTCAAGATGCCCATACATCCGTAAATACACGGGCTAACCGCAAATCCACGGATAACTCGATGTAAAAATCATGAGGCTTCTATAAAGCTTGTATGAAGATGCCTGCCTAACCTGAGATATAGCACCTCAGAACCCTTACGGAGAGCTTGATCAGGAGGCAGACATCCATCGACGGTGTTGTCGGCTGCTACACCGTCGCCTCGGGCTAGAATACATTGCGCCACGGATCGCAGCCTACTCATCCATCAGGCTGCTAGGAGGATCCTTCAACCCCGGCAACCGTCTCACGTCACTCAACAGCCCAAGTCTCTGCACCTTAAGTTAATCACTGTTATTCTCTGACGTTTGACGCGGCACCCTTGCTAAAGTTCCTTCTTGATCATCAACGATGGAGCGATCGCGGAATCGCTCATCAGATGGCGGTAAAATCGGGGGGATCATTCGCGGGTCTTCAGGCATGATTCCAAGCTGTAGCTGGCAGCGGCCCCTTGGGCTGGGCTGGACTAATCCTTATACCGTTCGCTACGCCAGCAATCTCGACGATGGCCCCTGGCATGGGATGCCTCTGGGTGGCTTTGGGGCAGGCTGTATGGGGCGATCGCCTCGGGGAGACTTCAACCTCTGGCACATTGACGGCGGCGAGCATATTTTTCGCTCAGTGCCAGCCTGTCAGTTCAGCCTATTTGAACAATCCGGCAACCAAGCCCAAGCCTACGCTCTCTGCACAGAAGCCGATGCCGTTCCTAGCGATTGGACGCCTTATCCAGCCAGCAGTAAGGGTCAGCCAACGGGGCACTACCATGCTCTCTATCCCCGCAGCTGGTTTGTCTACGAGGCGCTGCAGGCACGGGTCACCTGTGAGCAGTTTTCGCCGATTTTACCCGGCAACTATCAAGACACCAGCTATCCCGTGGCGGTCTTTAACTGGATATTGGAGAACCCCACCGATGCCCCCCTCACCCTCAGCATCTTGGTGACCTGGCAGAATATGGTGGGCTGGTTTACCAATGGGGAGAGCACACCGGAGGTGCGGATGCGGGACGACGGCAGCCCGGTGTATGACTACCAGCCGCGCTGGGGCGATAGTCAAGGCAATAGCAACCAGTGGCAGCCGATGGATACTGCCGGACGGGTGGGCTGGCTGATGGATCGGGTCAACCGACCGGCGCAGCCCCAGGAGGGCGATGGACAATGGGCGATCGCTGCCCAAGCTAACGACTGCGAGGTGTTCTACCACAGCCGCTGGAATCCTGATGGCGACGGCGCGGAGCTATGGGACAGCTTTGCCCGCGATGGATCCCTGCCCAATATAGCCGACCCTACCCCCGCCGCTGCTGGCGAACAGATTGCCACTGCCCTGGCGTTGCGCATCACCCTTGAGCCGGGAGAGCGGCGCACCCTACCCATGGCGATCGCTTGGGACGTCCCGGTGACCGAATTTGCCCAAGGGGTGACCTATCTGCGGCGCTATACAGACTTTTTTGGCGCGGATGGGCGACAGGCCTGGGCGATCGCTCAGACGGCACTGGATCACTATGCAACCTGGCAGCAGCAGATCCAAGACTGGCAGCAACCGATTCTCGACCGAGAGGATCTGCCCAGTTGGTTCAAAATGGCGCTGTTTAACGAACTCTACGACCTCTGTAGCGGAGCTAGCCTTTGGAGTGCGGCCAGCGATCGCGATCCGGTGGGGCAGTTTGCCGTCGCGGAATGCTTAGACTATCGCTGGTATGAAAGTTTAGACGTACGCCTCCATGCCTCATGGTCGCTGCTGCTGCTGTGGCCCGACCTAGAAAAAGCCGTGATGCGCGCCTTCGCCCGAGCCATTCCCAGCGCCGACGATACCCCACGGGTGATTGGCTACTACTACACCATTGGCGCAGAAAGTCCCATGGCCGTACGCAAAACCGCCAACGCCACGCCCCATGACCTAGGTGCCCCCAACGAACATCCCTGGGAAAAAACCAACTACACCAGCTACCAAGACTGTAACCTGTGGAAAGATCTGGCCAGCGACTTCGTGCTTCAGGTCTATCGAGATTTTCTATTCACCGGCAGCACCGATCTAGCCTTTCTCCGAGACTGCTGGCCCTCGGTGGTCAGCGCCCTCGACTATCTCAAAGGCTTCGACCACGACGGCGACGGCATTCCCGAAAACTCTGGAGCACCGGATCAAACCTTTGACGACTGGCGACTCAAGGGCATCAGTGCCTACTGTGGAGGCCTCTGGCTGGCCGCCTTAGAAGCAGCGATCGCCATCGGTCAGGTTTTAGAGCAAGCTGGGGAAGCGATCGCCCCCCGTCCCGCCGACCCGATCTCGCAGTACCAAACCTGGCTGGCTCAGGCCAAACCCCTGTACCAAGAAGCGCTATGGAATGGTCGCTATTACCGCTTGGACACCGGCAGCGGCTCCGATGTGGTCATGGCGGATCAGCTTTGCGGTCAGTTCTATACCCGCCTGCTGGGTCTGCCGGATATTGTGCCCAACGACTGCGCCCAGTCTGCCCTGGAAATGGTGTACGAAGCCTGTTTCATGCGCTTCCACAATGGCCAATTCGGCGCGGCCAATGGTCTGCGTCCCGATGGTTCGCCTATGAATCCAGACGACACCCATCCCCTAGAAGTATGGACAGGCATCAACTTTGGGCTCGCCGCCTTTTTGGTGCAAATGAACCTGCGAGACGAAGCCCTGCGCATGACGGAGGCCGTCGTCAAACAGATCTATACCAACGGGCTACAGTTCCGCACGCCAGAAGCCATCACCGCCGTGGGCACCTTCCGCGCCTCTCACTACCTGCGGGCCTTAGCCATCTGGCTCACCTACGGCATGTTGACAGACTTTGCGCCGGTGTTGCCTAATCACTCCAGTCATGGGGATTGAGCACCACGATCATACTGTGAACCACCGGCTCCACTTCATCTAAACGCGGATGATCCGAGGGAAACAGGGTATCGCCCATGATCGGATAGTCTCCTTCATAAAGGCTCATCTCATCATGGGAAAGGCGCATCCGTAGGTACAGAACATTGCGGTAGGCATCCAGCCGACTGTTATCCAGTTGAATCGTGCCGCCATAGTCCCAGGCGAACCCATAAAACTGGAAATCACCCAGAACCTGTTTCAGCTCTGCCAAATCCATGCCGGTATGCACACCCTCCGGCGTGTGCCAGGCAGGGCCCAACTCCCGCACTTCAAAGGGGCGCGATCGCGTCTCATCTGTCCAGATAATTGCCAGCGATCGCCCCTCCTCCAATTCCACCCAAGTTCCTGGCTCCTCAAAGCCTTCCCCCACAGCGATTGCCTCATCGCGGAGCTGGTCTTCTCCAAAGATGGCAGCGAGCTGCTGACGATTGGTGTCGCGGGTGATGGGGCCCACGCGCTCACCGGGAATCACGGTGGTGTCCGCTAGGGGATCAACCTGGGTCTCGTCTACCGAGGGGCGATCGCTGATCTGGGGAGAAGACGGGGCGGGTTCAGCCGGCACCGACGAAGCTGGATCGTCGGCTAGATCATCCACTGGATCATCCTGCACAGCTTCCGAGTCCGAGGCCGGCGGTGGGGACGATCCATCTGGCTCCGGTGACCCTCCACAGGCGATCGACAGAAGCGCAATCGCTCCCAGTAATCCTAAAAAACGTCGGTTCATGACATGGTACTCATAGCGTCAGACTCACCAGCGGTTGTAGCTTGCTGTTCCAATCCGGCGAGTGCAGTCCTGTTAGATACATGACTCTACCCTAAGATTTCCTGCGTGTATTGGGGGGCGATCGGTGGATACTTTCAAGAATGGCACAGGTATAGGCATCTATTGAGGTTAAGTGCGCTTTTATCTTACCCCACGTAACTTAGCTATAGACTCTTGAAGCATAATCAGTTCATACATCCTCTGATAATGGTGCATCAAGCAGAGATAAGAATTCAACTTATAACGACGATATCGTGTCGCAACCATCAGGGCGATCGCTCGCATCCACGCTTATGATTCGTGCTCTCATGTCGATGCAAACCCGATCATTGCTGGGGGTGCTCCAAGACAGCGGCATAGCCATCAACGTTAAGGGACTATAAGGATATTGCCCCAACGTCAGACTTGTGGAGGAAGATAGGAGAGACCAGCGGCTCTCACGGGCAATGTCCCGCCTGCCGTCCAGTCCTGATGAGAACACTCTGCGATCGCTGAACCCATGTCACTCAAGTATGCCTACTATCCCGGTTGCGTCGCCCAAGGGGCCTGCCGCGAACTGCACCAATCCACCCAAGCCCTCTCCCAAGCCTTGGGCATCGAACTGATTGAACTCAAAAAAGCCGCCTGCTGCGGGTCGGGGACTTTTAAGGAAGAGTCGCAACTGCTGGAAGATACGGTGAATGCCCGCAACATTGCCCTAGCGGAGTCGCTCAATTTACCGTTGCTCACCCACTGCAGCACCTGCCAAGGGGTGATGGGCCATGTGGATGAACGGCTGAAGGAGGCACAGCAACAAGATCCAGCCTACCTCAACCAAATTAACGGCCTACTGAAAAAGGAAGGCTGCTCACCCTACCAAGGCAGTAGCCGCGTCACCCATATCCTTTGGGCTCTGGTGGGAGACTATGGCATGGAAGCCTTGCAGAAACGGGTGACGCGGGCACTGTCGGGCCTGAACTGTGCAGCGTTTTACGGGTGCTATCTGCTACGGGCTCAGAAGCACCTGCCCCACGACGATCCCCACGCGCCAGAATCGATGGAACGGGTCTTCCGAGCCGTGGGAGCAACGCCCATTTACTATTCGGGACGCACCCAGTGCTGCGGCTGGCCCATTTCCAGCTATGACACGACCAATTCCTTCAAAATGGCAGGGGGACATCTTCAAGAAGCGATCGCTGCCGGGGCGGACTGTATTGTCACGCCTTGCCCGCTCTGCCATCTCAACCTCGATTCACGACAGCCGGAGGTGGCAAAGGTGATGGGGCGATCGCTTGACCTACCCATTTTGCATCTACCCCAGCTCGTCGCCCTAGCCCTCGGGGTATCACCCAAGGATCTGGGATTAGACCGTCATGTGGTCTCCACTCGCCCCGTTCTAGAAAAACTCGGGCTGCTGTAATAGTTGGCGTCGCACTTTATTTAGTTGGGTAGGCTGGGAGGCGATCGGGCAAGTCACCCTATTGCCACCTCAGTTATAGGCTTGCTCTGTTTAGTAGGCATCATGCTTAAGCCGAAGTGCATCATAAACAATAGTTAGGCTTCCTAGGTAAATCAAGTGACCCACAAGTATTATTCTCAAAGAGTAGGGACTAACCCGAATATCAATGGACTTGAGTTAAGTGATACGATTGATTTATTTGTACGAGTATTGGATCAGTTCAGATTAGACGGGTATTTCGATGAAGCCTTTGGGTTTTATTGTGTAGACGCAGATTACATTAATGGAACGGTCAAAGATGTAGAGCTAGAAATGCTTCTGACAATAAGAAAGAAAAACTTATGGCCTATTTCTGATTGTTCATCAAAATATTCGGAGGACGACTTCCTAGATGTAATCGAGTTCCTCTATCAATATGTTTCAAAACCAATTGATGGAGCAATGCACTCTTGGGGTGATTGCGGCATGCACTGGGAAACCTT
>DATNRH010000376.1 GCA_036703605.1 Candidatus Obscuribacterales bacterium
AGTGATCAGAAATACAACCTCAAAGGCAATGCCCATAATTACCTGCTGGATTATGACTGGCTGATGCATGATCGCGGGCTGCTTAGGAATCATCCGACCAAGGAGCCACCCCAATGATCCCCGACATGAGCAAAGAGGCAGAGCAGTCTGTACTGGGTGCCTTGCTGATTGACCCAGACGGCAATCGGAACGTAATCGACAATCTGACTGAGGGTCACTTTAAGATTGATTCGCATAAGGCTATTGTCAGGGCGATTCATGGCGTTTTAGCCAAAGGCAGCACCGTGGACATGCTGACGGTTGATGAGTACCTTGAGTCAACCGGGCAATCATACGGCTGTGATATGGGCTACCTGAGCGACCTGTGCGAGAACACCGCCGGCATCACATCGGGCAAGGTCTGGTCTTACTACATGATCCTATGCGAGAAGATGCAGCGCCGGAACGTTGTCAGGGCCGCACAGGAGGCCATAGAAGCCGCCCAGACGCTTATGGACGTAGATGAGGTCGTCGAGGTCAGCCAAAGCGCTCTGATGGCGATTGAGGGCGATACAGAGCGGGACACGGTAGGCATTCAGGAAGTGGTCAAGGATGCGATCAACGCAATTGAGGAACGCCACACCCGCAAGGAGGGCACGTTGCTTGGGGTGCCTACTGGGCTGACTGAGCTGGACATGGCCACGATGGGGTATCAGCCGGGGTTGATCGTTGTGGCGGGCAGGCCGGGTGCTGGGAAAACTATTATGGGCTTGACGGCATTACTGGGATCAGGCAAGCACGGGTATGACTGCCTTGGAATCAACCTGGAGATGGCCAACGATCAACTGGCAGAACGGGCAATCTCTGATATTTCAGGTGTTCCATACAGCCAGATACGCGATCCGAAGACGATGTTTGATGAAAACTGGCATCAGGTGGCGCTGGCTGGGACTCAGCTTATGTCAATGCCTATTCAGTTCATGGACAACATGAGCGTGTCACTGGCGCGGATTAAGGCGGTGATCAGGACATGGCACCGGAAGGCCAAGAATCCCGGCTTGGTGATGATTGACTACCTACAGCTTATGCAGCTATCGGGGGCAGGCAACAAGACAGACCAGGTGGGGGAGATAACCAGAGCGCTCAAAATGCTTTCGCGTGAACTGGGCGTACCGATCATGCTGCTGTCACAACTTAGCCGGAATCTGGAGTCTCGACCCAACAAGCGGCCAATCCCATCTGACCTACGGGACTCGGGCAGCATTGAGCAAGACGCCGACCTAATCCTGTTCCTGTACCGGGATGAGGTATACAACCCAGACTCGCCACACAAGGGCATTGCGGAGATCATCATAGG
>DATNRH010000377.1 GCA_036703605.1 Candidatus Obscuribacterales bacterium
GCCCGCCCAGCGCTCCCAGGGCAACTATCGGCTGTACACTCAGCAGGATGTGCAGCAATTACAGCGGATTGTGGCGCTGAAGCAACAGGGGTTTCAGTTGTCTCATATTCGCCAATTGCTCGAAAATCAATCCGACGCTACGGATAATTCCGCCCTGATGGCGCAGTTGCAGCAGCAATACCGCTCCGTGATACAGCAGTTAACCCGCCTCCGCCACACGGCCACCGCATTGGAGGGTTTACTAGGACGCGATCGCCCTGGACAGCAGGCCCAGGCTGAGGTGCTGGCCCAGTTGAAACATTTGGACGTTGATGCTCAGGATAGTCTAGGGCAGCTTGATCAGCTTTGGCGTCGTCTTGATGCGGAAACTGAGACCCATCCAGAGGCATTTCAAGAATCGTTGCAGGGCTTATTGCCCGACTTGTCGCACTATTCTGAGGTCACCGCTCACCTGTTGCAGCAATTGGTCTTGGCCTGCGGGGATGTTAGCCTGATCAACGTTGTGCGCTGGAGTCCAGATGCGATCGCCGCCGCTCGTCACGCGCTCAAACGTGGCTGCCCGATTGTGGCGGATCTACCGGCGATCGCTGCTGCGCTAGATCACACCCGCTTGGCTCACCTGGGCTGCTCCGTGGAGGTTCTCATTCAAGATCCCCATGTGACGGGCGTTGTTGAAGCTGAGCAGGCTTTTTGGAACGATCCAGCCTGGAAGCAACGGCTGCAAGACTGTCCTGAGGGATCTGTGCTGGTGGTTGGTTATGCTCCGTCAGTGTTGCTCACCGTTGGCCAGTTGATTGCCCAGCAGCAGATCCAGCCGGCTTTGGTAATCGGGATGCCCATTGGCTTTAGCCATGCCCCGGCCGCCAAGCGACGGTTGATGACTTTACCGATTCCTTACATTACTCTGCAGGGTAGTTTGGGCGGGGGGCTGCTGGCGGCGGTGACGCTGAATGCGCTGGTGGAAACGGTGATTGAAAAGCCAGATTGCCATTGCTATCTGACCCGCCCTTGACGATGGTTTATACGTTGCCGGGTTTCGATGTCGCTCAACCCTCCTCTCATAGAAATGTAAGCTTTAAGCAACGTTGACATGCTTGTCAATCGTGACGTCGTCCCATTGATGTTCATTGAGCAATGCCGATTCGATAACCGTCTGGGCAGAATGACGGGGTCAAAATTTGCGGGCTTTATGATGGATAGGATCGAATTCAAACCGCT
>DATNRH010000378.1 GCA_036703605.1 Candidatus Obscuribacterales bacterium
TCTACCCTAGCTTGACCATCCGCGAACCCGCGCAGAAATTTTTCAGGGGCTTGTATTCCTGTGGTCGATGTCCAGTCAGCAACGTTACGCATTAGTCGCAAATATGACGACGACCACGACGCCAATTTTCCACAAACATCAATGCACCATCGACCTCAATTAGGTTTTTGTTTGTATCTTATTTTTTGTTCAGTGGCCGTTCCCGTTCACGGCTCCAATTACACGAATTCAACTTGGGCCGCGGGATATATCCCAAGGGATTGGGAAGTCACCGATACTGTGAATAATTTGCCTGTTGGAGCACCAGATGGACGGCCTGCTTATAAGGCGTGGTCGGTCCTCAATGCACCAGGCGACCAAGATGAGTACGGCTTGCACTTGACCTTCCAAGTCCCGCCCGAGTTAAAAGATCCAAACAACAGTAAGTTGGTGTTTCTCTTTTCAAGAAGCGTGCGTCGCCACTTCACCATGTCAAAACTGCATGAAAGTCCTAACCAGAAGATTACATAGTGCGAGGACTGCAGTACGACATCTATGAGCAAAGCCCTGATGCTGGTTTTTATGTAAGCCCAAACCCTACCCAAACCTAAAGCCCGCACCCACCAACCTAGGATTCACAGCATCCCAACCCTATCCCAAACCCTATCCCAACCCCTATCCACACAACCCCAACCCTTACTCTACTAGGGAACTGCAGCACTATACTACGTCGGGGCATTCACAACTACCCCTACAGGCGAAATAGAGTATGTTGAGCCCAGGACCTGGCGGAGGGGATTGGAATTAGGAGTTAGGGGTTGGGTTGGTTAGGGGTGGGCTGGGGATTAATTCGGCGAGGATGAAGGCTAGAGCTAGGGCTGGACGTGGCTTAAGGCATAGGCGGAATTTTACCGAAAACACGTCTTTCTACCATGTGCCAACGAACCAGTCTGGCCAAGTCATCACAGTCCCGCCGGCTCCCTACGACCCAACTACATCTGGCTATTGGTCTCCTGGTAGGAATTGGGGTGTTGTAGATATACTAACTTTTCAAAGGGCTTCATATCCCTATGTCTGTGTTTGCAGGGCCCCAAGGGCTTGCGGTACCCAATTCATGGCTGCGGTTGCGGCAACACGTTGTCTCTGTTATGGGTGGCTCACTGTCCGGTTGTTTCAGGTATTTCACACTTAAGGCTGGGGCTCGGACTGGGGCAAGTCCTTGGACTTGCAATAGTAAATTCAGACTAGGGTTTAGGGGAGGGCTCGGGCTGCTAAATAGAGCCGGGATTAGGAGGGGGCACCGGGAGGCCAGAC
>DATNRH010000379.1 GCA_036703605.1 Candidatus Obscuribacterales bacterium
TCGGGCTACCTGACTCCACCTCTCGGAGACTAGCACGTGGAGTGGCTGGCAGTGAGAGTGGTATCGGCTTGGCTGACTTCACTCCTGTAGGCCCTGCAATGGACGCCGTACAGGCAGGAAAGGATGCTGACTTCCTTAGTGGACTCTTGGCTGTCGCTCCCCTGCCTGCTGCGGCTCTCAAGGGTGCGGGCAAGGCTGTGGGTAAAGCAGTTCCCGAGTGGCTCAAGACTTCACCCAAGCTGACTAAGCTGACTGAACAGGAAGGTATGATTGCCAGAGGCACACATGTACCTCCCACTATGGGTGTGACAACTAAGCGCCCCGAGCAGGCTAAGGTGTACCATGCCTCACCAGAGATGGACAGCAAGGTGCAGAGCTTCACTGATGAGTTCGGTGATCCACTGACAGGTGATCAGATCGAGGTAGCCAAAGAGTTTGCTTATAGGCGCAACCGTGCCTTTGAAAGCTTGGACAGCAAGTTCGGCAAGAGCAAGCTGGATGGCTTCGGTGAGAAGACGGGTGATCCCAACAAGCTGTACTCTACTGTGCTGGCTGCAACAGGTGAAGGCGCTGAGGATTATATGCGTATCACGCCTCTCAGTAACGTAGCCAAAGAGGGTGACACGTTGCTGCCTGAGGTAGGTCTTCTGCAGAACTATGACCAGTACAGGGACGCCGATCACCCGCTAGAGTTCTTTAGTGACAATGACGTTTGGTTCTTTGATCCCGAAGATGGAGGCATTCAAATCAACGGTGCTAAAAGTGACTTGGATCGCTGGGTAGCACTCACTGACAATGAAGGTTTCATCTACGGTATCGTACCTAACGAGCGTGATGAGATTGAAGATTTGGTAGGTGTTGGCTACGAGTATTACCAGCGCGACAAGCTAGGTGGCATTGGTATGCACGAGTCTTCGATGAAGCAGAAGCTGACCAACGAAGGCTTTGATCCCTTTTCAAGTTTTGCAGGTAACAACCGCAGCACTACAGGTGGTCACAAAGAACTGCACGGGCGCATGGTAAGCACGAGCCGTGACCCTCTCATGTCTGCTAACAGCTTCACCCGTCAGTGGGATGAGCCGTTCGTGA
>DATNRH010000380.1 GCA_036703605.1 Candidatus Obscuribacterales bacterium
AGGCGATCGCTCCTTCTGTACTGCCGGATCCAGACGTTGCTGAATCGTCAACTCAGGCTGTCCCTAAGTCGTCTGATGCTGAACATCTCAGCCATAAAACGGATTAGGTCCCTTGTTTGGCCGCTGGCATGGTCGGAGGCGATCGCGCATGTATTAGCTAGAGTTATATCTATGACTAATATATGCGTAAAGTTTAATCATCAAAGGTCTGTGCTCTTTGTTACAATTTGTGTCAAGAGAAATACTTGATTCTGAACGAATGGGAACGCGCAGATCAGGATTCCTCTGAGACTGAGAGCAACGCATATAAAACGTCAGCGCTGGATGAATTATCATTCAGCGTTTTTGTCTTTCTGAACCATGGACCTGGGAAACGGGGGCGATCGCTCTTCATGTCAAACCGGGTGAACAGGTATACCTAGATGGCACGGGTGATCGATGTGAGCCCAAGCTCTGCGCAAGCCGATGTCTTGGAACCCTTAGGAGAGCGATCGCGTCATCACCTCATGCCAACTCGTTCAAACTGCATTAAGCATCACGTAATATTTCTCTGGGCTAGTCCCCGGTTTCGGCATTGCGCTGGTTGGCTTTCCCTGTCCCCTCTCTTCAAGGTCAGATTAGCCCTATGCCCTCTGCATGGTTGTCTTGTTTCAGTTGTCTTCTAGCGGTTGGCACCCTGGCCTCCTCTGGTGTGGCGCTGCCCCTCAGCGATCGCGCCCCGGTTATCCCACCCGACATCGTTACCCTAGAACCGGAGTCACCCTCGGAGTCCCTGGTTCCGGAGGTAGATCCATCTCCCACCCCGACCTTGGTGGACACGGCCTGGCTCTTAGATCGCTACCAAACGGCTGACGGTCAGTGGCTCACGGTGCCGCCCCATCTTTTGGTGTCGCTCAAGTTTGATCAAGACTACTTGGGGGGCATTGACGGCTGTAATTCCTACGGTGGCCCCTACTCGATGGAGGGCGATCGCCTGCGCCTTGGCGATCTGCAAACTACCTTGATGGCCTGTCAGGATGTGCCGGACTTGGGGCTATTTGGAGGGGTACCCAGCGACAACAGCCGCGTGGAGTGGAGTGAAACTCACCTCTACTTAGCGAATGCTGAGGGTGTACGAGTGGCAGAATTTGTCCCTTTCGGGTTTCGCAACCGCTGGCAGCTTGAAACCTATCGCAATGTTCGCGGGGACATGGTGGATCTGAGACTTCTAGGGCAGTCCCTGTTTCTCAATCTCGACCCCGACGGGCAGATGGCGGGCGACTTTCTTTGTCATCAGGTGTCGGGTTTCTATGAGCGATCGCCCGATCGCCTTGACTGGACGCTGGATGAGATGGCCCAAACCGGCTGTGATTCTTTGGTAACGCGATGGCAGGACATTCAGATCATGGCGCTGCTGGCCGAGGAAGCGATCGCCTACCGCCAAGTCAATGATGAACTCAAGCTCATGGATGCATCGGGGAATGAAATCATGACCCTATCCCTCCTGCGCCCTTGGCCCCTGCAAGGAAGCTGGCGGCTGTTGTCCTTGGCTCAAGACGCCAATGCACCCCTAGAGGGCACCACCATCACCCTGGACTTCACAGAAGCCTCCGCCGTCGGTGAACGAATTCTAGGCGAGGTGAGTGGGGAAGCCGGTTGCAACCGCTACATGTCATCGTTTACCCTGGAGGGCGATCGCTTAACCCTTTCCCCTGCTGCGTCTACCCGGATGTTCTGTGGAACGCCGGGAGTGATGCAGCAAGAACAGATCTATTTACAGCAGCTTGAGCGAGTGGCTCACTACCGGATCGAGGGCGATCGCCTAACGGTGATGGATGATCAGGGGGAAGCGATCGCCCAGTTCATCATGGACTAGTCGGCAGTCGGATGATGAACATTCAACCAGATTTGATGTAAATATTAATGCTGGGTTTCTCGCTTTAATTGATACTTGATTGAATCCGTATAAATCGGGATTTCAACACGACTCAAACCCATGTCCCGCAGTTGTACGGTTGCTCTAATTTTGCATGAAAAGCGCTTGGGGGAAATCTCTGAGCGCTTTGTCATTCTGGTTAGATCAACCCTCTAGATTCCGTAGTCCTGCACATCTGCCCCCGCTGAAACCCTCGTTTAATTGAGGTGTCTGGAGTAACACCAAATGTATGACTGAACTGGGCAAGTTGCTTTAGATCCATGGATTGAGTTGATCAGGAAGAGCGGAACCTCATGACTACTAATGCTGTAGATGTCTTAGATACTACAAATACTCTCGTCGGAACGTTCACTACCATTCAAGCTGCGGTGACTGCTGCTAGCAGTGGAGATACGATTCGGGTACATGACGGAACCTACGATGAAAACGTCATGATTGACAAACCAATTACCCTATTGTCTGTTAATGGACGAGGATCGACGATCATTAGTGGTGCGGTTGGGACGCCTCTTGGTGCAATACAAATTCGGCCTAACGTCAACAACGTTACGATTGGCGGACTAGACCAAGGGTTCACCATCACAGGGCTAAATGGCAATGGTGCCATCGAAAAAGCTGCTGTCTACATCCAGGGAAACAACAGCAATATCACCATTCAAGGCAATGAACTCATCGCCAACGGAGATAGCGCGCTAACGTCTGAGTTTGCGGCCAGTGTCACGAATGTTTTGCTCGATAACAATATTTTTTCGGGCAAAACCTTTGAAGGAGACAACCCAAGTGGTGTTGGGTTTGGAACTCAGTTCAACGTTGGCAACAATGCGCCTCGTCAACTTGTGGTAATGGGCAATGGTGGATCTGGCCCTTACACTAGCAGCAATATTATTTTCTCCAACAACCAAATTACTGGAACGGCGGGCGGCATTAGCATCGATGACGGCGTCTCTGCTCAAGGCAATAACTTGGTGACCATTGATGCTGACACAGTGCTGTTTGAAGGAAATGTCTTCACGGGATTTACTAACCGTTTCGCTGTTTCGCTGCGATCGCGAGGCCCCAACTCTAGCCTGATCGACAATACCTTTGATAGTTCAGCCGGAGGAGGAAATTCCCACTTTATTTCCATTGACTATAAGGGAATGCCAGGCCTCCTGAGCGGCAACAACTTCTTGGTATCAGCAGGCACCTCCGTTTCGGGTACCGTCGGGGACGATATCATCACCACAGCCTTCGATGCTTTGTTGCCGAATACCGTTCTCGATGGCGGCATTGGAGATGATCTCCTCGTGTTGGCAGGTGGCAGCAGCACCGATAAGTTAGTTCTACGCGGTCTATCTGATAACAGTGCCCAGAACTTTGTTTCTGGAACCAGTTTGGATAATGTGTCGATTCAGAATTTTAGCCAATTTGATCTCTCTGAGTTTCTTGGACAGATTATTTTCAGAGGCGGCAGTGATGATGAGAGAGTGATCGGCGGTGTCGGCAATGACATCCTGCGGGGCGGGGAAGGAGATGACCGCCTAGAGGCGATCGCAGGAAATAATATTCTTCGAGGCGGTGCTGGAAATGATAGTTTGCTGGGCGGTTCCGGAAACGATCGCCTAGTTGGAGGACAGGGGAACAATAGTGTCCAAGGCGGTTCCGGTAATGATACGTTAATCAGTAGCTCAGGGCAGAATCTCTTAACCGGCGGCATGGGGAGCGATACATTTATCTTCCTCACCGTCGGCGGACAGGAGAATATCATCACGGACTTCGATGTAGCCCAAGACCAGATCGTCGTTCATCGGCAGTGGTTTGGCGGAGATCTGGCAAGGGGGATATTGGATAGCCGTCAATTTGTATTGGGGAGTCTCGCCCAGACTGCAGACCATCGGTTCATCTACAATGAGCAATCAGGAGAGCTGTCTTTCGATGCCGATGGTAGTGGTTCCCAAGCACAACAGTTAATGGCTGTGCTCAATAATCGCTCGTCTCTGTCTGTTCAGAATATTAGGGTGATAGGGTGAGATAAGGGATCCTGGTTGCCAATTCTAATGCTCGTCCCCCATTCGGTTTGAACTATAGATTTATCCTGGATACAGGATAGTCCCAATCGTTCTCTTCATAGCTGTTGATGGGGGACAGTGCAACTACCGATCTTGGAGGAAGCGTTCGTGCAGCGTAACGCATTGCTCAACATCGGATAGTCTCAACCATTGATCGATAGAAGACGTTGACTCACCCCCGACATGAGCCAGGGCGATCGCCCCTTGCTCTTCCTCAGACTCCGTTGTGACCTGAGTACGGCACTAGATGATTGCGCTCCCAGTCTTGGGTGATGGTCAGCATGGAGCTTATGAAGCCTATCCTAATCCGCGTTGCCGTTCCAGAAACTCGACCTCGGGAATGAGAGGATCGTTGACCATGCCGATGCCTGTATAGCCCCAGCGCTGCATGAGCTTTGAGAGCTGACTAGGGGCGATCGCTTCCACAGCAAAGTGCTCAGCTAACTCCCCGGCATGGGTGTTGAGGTAGCTGAGTGCATCTGCGTGGTCGGTGAAGGTGAGGATATAGGTGGGGCGATCGCCCTCATGGGCGCCCTGTCCGCGCATTTTGGCGACAAGGTATTGACCATCGGTTCGCGATCGCACGAGATAGTAGAGTTGAGAGCCTGTCATAGTACCTGCCTGAACACCATGAGTCATGCTGCCTGATCCGATCCCATATGTAGAGGGGATATCAGGACTTCTCATCATGGCACACGGCTGCTCAGGATCCAATGCCTAGCTAGAGCCAGGATTGTCGTTAGAATTAGTCTCCGCCTACACTAATGTCGGTGCCGAGAATCTGAGCATTGGTGAGGTCGATATTGTGTATAGACGCCCCTTCCACTAATGCGTGAAACATCGTGGCATTAGTCATGTCAGCACTGTTGAGGTTGGCATAGCTAAAGTTGGCATTGGTGAGGAATGCGCCCGTTAAATTAGCCTGGCTGAGATTGGCACCTTCCAAATCAGCGCCTTCTAGGTTACTATTAACCAGTGATGCGCCGCTCAAATCTGCCTCCCGTAAATCTGCGCCAATCAGATGGGTTCCGCTTAGGTCTGCATTGGTTAAATCGCAAGATTGACAGGATCCTGTGCTCAGCAATTGCTGAACGTGCTCGGGATTTTCTGCTCGGGCCGGTGCTGCCACCAATAAAATTGGGATAGCTGCCAACGTTAATATCATCTGTCTCATAGCACTTGCTCCAAGTCACGCCTCGCTACAGTGACTTCAGGTTGTCTTGAGTAAACTCCGCAGATGTTGCTAAGACATGCTATTTTGTTAATCTGAAGTTAACAATTATCGGACATAGAGGTAACAGGTTGCCTAGACAAGGACTTGTCTTTGTGGCATCGTCTGCTACTGACCTGAAGGGTTTTGTAGCTCTATAGTTCTAGTGTATGCCAATTCCTAGGCTGGAGCTTCTTCCTAGGGGAGGAACTTCACATGGCTGAAACCGGGGCGATCGCTCTCGTTGGGTAGAGATTACCCTGGCGGCTACTGGTCGAATTGCATAGTTATTACGGTTGCTCTGGGATTGCTCAACCCATGCCTTTACCCCCCGTCGCCTATCTTCTGGTTACCCACGGTAGTCGTGATCCGCGATCGCCTTGGATGGCCTGTCAATTGGCAGAACGGGTGCAGCATTGTCTGCAAACTTCTACTGCTGCCCCGCTGTGGGTGGAAACTGCCACGCTGGAATTGGCCGATGTGCCACTGCATCAACGCATTCGGCAGTTGGGCGATCGCCTCTATCACCATGGAGGAACAATGCTCCAGATTGTGCCGCTGTTTCTGCTGCCCGGTGTGCATGTGCGCGACGATATTCCAACAGAGGTGGCGATCGCCCAAGCCCATCTGCCGACTCTAGACGTGCAGATATGTCCTTACTTAGGCAGCCATCCGCATATGGCGCAACTGCTGCAGCGGTTGTTAGATCCAAGGGTAGGCAGCCGAGTGCTGGTGTCCCATGGCAGTCGGCGGGCTGGCGGCAATGCGCCTATTGAGGCGATCGCTGCTCAGCTTGGGGCGTTGCCGGCCTACTGGTCGGTGGCTCCGTCCTTGGAAGGGCAGGTGGAGCAGTTGGTGGCCATGGGCACCCAAGCGATCGCCATTGTGCCCTACTTTTTGTTTACGGGGGGGATTACCGATGCCATCGCCCAGCAGGTGCATGACCTAGCCCAGCGCCACCCCACGATTCAGTTCTCGATGGCCAAACCTCTAGGGGCGACGGCTGAGGTTGCCCATCTGGTGGCCCAGTTAAGCGATCGCCCGGCCCCGGATCGCTATGTGTCTTGTTGATTGCCGCTAGCCCGTTCAATTTCTATTCTGTGGTGCCTATGCAAGCTGCTTCCTTTGGTTATGTCTATCTCGTGGGTGCGGGGCCCGGCGATCCAGGATTGCTGACCCTGAAGGGTAAGGCCTTGCTGGAATGTGCCGATGTGGTGGTCTATGATGCCTTGGTCAGCGAGCCGATTCTGGCGATGATTAATCCCCAGGCAGAAAAAATTAATGCGGGCAAGCGGCGGGGACGGCACTCGCTGTACCAGGCGGATATTACCCACCTGTTGATTGAGAAGGCGAAAGATGCGGCAATCGTGGTGCGTCTTAAGGGGGGTGATCCTTTTGTCTTTGGGCGTGGCGGTGAGGAAATGAGTGATCTAGTGGCAGCGGGAGTGCCGGTGGAAGTAGTGCCGGGAATCACCTCGGGGATTGCAGCTCCAGCCTATGCGGGAATTCCCCTCACCCATCGCGACCATAGTTCATCCATCACCTTTGTGACTGGGCACGAGGCGGCGGGCAAGTATCGTCCAGCGGTCAACTGGCAGGCGATCGCTCAATCGTCGGAGACCATTGTGATCTATATGGGCATCCACAATATGGTGCACATTGTCAGTGAATTACAGCAGGCGGGCTTGAGTGCCGATACGCCCGTTGCCTTGGTGCGTTGGGGCACGCGTCCTGAGCAGGATGAACTGATTGGCACCCTCGGCACAATTCTGCAGCAACTTGACGAGACTGGGTTTAGTGCGCCAGCGATCGCCGTGATTGGTTCGGTGGTCAATCTCCACGACACCCTGGCGGTTTGTCGCCCGCGGGTACAAGACGTCCGAATGTCGGCTCCCGGCATAGACTAGATCTAGCCAAGATTCGTAGTGTTGTAGATAACCGTCGTTGAACTATTCCCTCGATCCATCCCCGTCCGACCTAGAGGACGACTCCATTTGTCTTGATGTGCAGCAGGGCGGCGATCGCCTTGACCGATGGCTCTCGGATCACCTGCCGGAGTTTTCCCGGGCCCGCCTCCAGAAGCTCATTGAACAGGGGCAGGTCTGGGTGAATGATGCGCCCTGCAGCAGTAAGAAGCAGGCTGTGCAAGCGGGCGATCGCATTACCGTGACAATTCCAGAGGTAGAACCGCTAGACCTAAGCCCGGAGGCGATTCCCCTCGATATTCTCTATGAAGATGAGCATCTAATTATTCTCAACAAAGCGGCGGGAATGGTGGTGCATCCAGCTCCGGGGCATCCTAGGGGTACCTTGGTGAATGCGCTGCTGGCCCATTGTCCTAACCTGCCAGGCATTGGCGGCGTCCAGCGTCCGGGCATTGTCCATCGTTTGGATAAAGACACCACCGGGGCGATCGCGGTGGCTAAAACCGATTTTGCCCTACAGCATTTACAGGCTCAGTTCAAAACTAAAACTGCCCGACGCGATTACCTAGCGGTGGTGCATGGTTCCCCTAGTGCGGATCAGGGAACGGTGGATCAACCCATTGGCCGTAATGTAAGCGATCGCCACAAGATGGGCATTGTGCCTGAAGATCGTGGTGGACGGCGGGCGGTCACCCATTGGTCGGTGGTGGAACGGCTGGGCAACTACTCGCTCCTGCAGTTTCAGCTGGAAACGGGACGCACCCATCAAATCCGAGTTCATGCCGCATTTTTAGGCTATCCCGTGGTGGGCGATCCGGTTTACAGTTCCAATCGCTCCATCGGCGTTAAGCTCAGCGGACAAGCACTCCATGCCGAACGTCTGCGGCTCCAGCATCCGATGACCCATGAATGGATTGAAGCGATCGCTCCCCTGCCCCAATCTCTGATCACCTTGATTGAGGTGCTGCGGCGACGGCAGCCTTAAGGTCATTCAAGATCATCTTGGAAACTACAGCACTCTGAGAATCTACCAAACATCCTGAAAACCCAAAGGAGCCGTCCCGTCTAAAGTACCCTGCGATCGCAGGCCAACCCTAGATGGAACGACTCCTGATTTGGGACGTACGTTAGCTGACGAAACTTAACGGCGAGGCACAGAGGCTTCGATGTTGATGTTCATCGCCGAAACGCGAGGGGTGGAGCTACCCTTGGTGGAGACGCTACGGGCCATATCCAAGAACATGGCAGGGTTGCCAGCGCGGAATTTTTGCTCTTGGGGCACAAAACGACGCACTTGGTTTTGCCAGATGATTTGGGGGAAGCCCAACTGGTTGCGGTGGTAGCTGTCGTAGCGCGGGGTTTTCAGGTTGAATGGAGTTTCGCCCTGGGTGCGCTGCAGCAAAATTCGACGGCGCTGGAACGGTACTGTGTTGTAGCCAAAGCTGTTGAGGTACTCTTCGCTGTCGAGGAGCGCATCCACAAAGCCTTGAACGCCTTCGTTGACCACCACGATTGACCAGGCAATCTTTTCGCGCTCGCTGTACACATCGCGGCCGAGGACGCGCTGCACACAGATTTCCACGAATCGGTAGTTGCTATTCGGTTCAAAATTACGGCGACGGAATGGGTCAGAAATCACAAGTCCACGAATGAAATCGCGAACGGTAATTTGCCCATTCCGAAGCTGAGATTCCAAAAAGGTTTGACGATTGCTTTTGAGCATTTGATGCTCACTAAAAATTTGACGATAGGCAGCCCAAATCAACCCATCCATATCGGAGGGAG
>DATNRH010000381.1 GCA_036703605.1 Candidatus Obscuribacterales bacterium
AACTCCTGTGATGCGCCAGCTACTCGGGACGTCGGGCGAGACGATGTTGGAGCAGTTGGAAGAGTACTTGGGAGAAGAAGGGTTAGACGTGATCCCTCAGAGCCGGGTGCAGGACCACATCACCAAGGAACTGCGACAGAACGGTAATCGAACCCGCCACATGATGCAGGAGCTCGGCTGGAGGCAAGCTCAAGTGAAGTGGGGTGGCAAAGACTACGCTCGAGTCCTCTGGATGAAACCGGACTTCCACGTGGCAGACGGCAACGTCATCAAGCCAGACGGGACATCTGAGGTGATTGGTGATCACTTGGGAGAGGGGAGGTTTGATTAATGACGCAACACTTCATCTTCCTTGACGACTCTGAACAGCGCTGGATGGACATCCTTGGGAACCATGCGGACGAGGCTGAGGTCTTGGCCAACCGCCTTGTGAGCGAGGGGACACGGACAGCAGAGGGCTGCATCGTGACCAACACCACGACCGTGAGAAAGGTACGGTTCCGGGGACAGCAGTTTGCAGCATACCGCTTCATATACTGCGCCTTGAATCAAGAGGTGGTCAGCTACCACGATGTCATTCGGCACCGCTGTCATAATCGACTGTGTATTAACCCGGAACACCTTCAGAAGGGGACGCGGGCGGATAACCAGCGTGACGACTGGGATAACTGGGCCAACGGGATCGACCACAGGTTCCTCTAGCTGTTCCCATGCCCTGTACGACTGGAAAAGGGCAGACCCGCCACACCCGCAGAGGGGGCCTTCGGGCCCTCTCGATCAATCATGAGATTCAAAAAGCAGCTGTTGGTCGGGGAGGATGACAAGGTCTGCTCTGCGGGACTAAGCAGCCCTTGTTCCCGATGGCGCGAACTGCAGCTTCCGCAAAACGGCCGCCCGCTGCGTGGCAAAACTTCCCCCCAAAGATTGTGGCTTTCGACGCCATTGGCGCACGGCTATGAGATGCGTTTGGGCGGTTGGAATGATCTTGAGGAAAGGGCATTGTGGGGGCAGTCAAAACAGTAGACTTAGTCTAGAATGCCCGTAGGGTTGACCCCTGCACTTCTGGGAAAGCGAAAAAATGGACAGATACGATTTTGTTATCTGCGGTGCGGGTACAGCTGGATGCATTCTTGCGAACCGCCTTAGTGCCGTTTCCGGGGTCAAGGTCTTGCTGCTGGAGGCAGGTCAAGCAATGGCAAACCCGTTGCTTCCAGCACTTGGTGCATCCGTTGACCATAGTGATGGTCCCCTCGATTGGGCCTTTCGCTCGGAGCCACAGGTAAACCTTAACAATCGTAGGATACTGCTAAACCGGGGCAAAGGGCTCGGCGGCTCGAGCTCGATCAATTGGGGAATGTATGTAAGAGGAAATCGGGGCGACTATGACCACTGGGCGCAACTGGGAAATTTAGGATGGTCCTATGATG
>DATNRH010000382.1 GCA_036703605.1 Candidatus Obscuribacterales bacterium
ACTACCCGCTTGGTGACAGGTGGGGCTGATTGAGCGGCTGGGGCAGATCGAGGGGCTGGCTTGGACGGTTCAGGTTCTGGCATGGGAGCTGCTTTCGGTGGGGGAGCAACAGTATTCTCAGGCATCAGCTCACGGACCTTCTTTTGCTTGATGTCGTCCAACCTTTGGATGTATGGGTTGATCATGCGTTCCCCTACAACACCAGCAAGCACACCGAACACTTCAGCTGCTGTGTTGCGCACGGCAGGAGTCGCGTCATCCATTGCCGTAACGAGAAGTGCACAGAGTGCCTTAAGGCTCTTGAATTGGCGCTGGTGGTGCTTGGGTGTCTTAAAACAGGCCAAGAGCCAACCCCAGGTCTGCTCGCGAACAGTGGGGATTTTTGACTTGCTAGCCTCGGTCACGTCTCCAAGGACATCGTCGGGGACGTTTATGCTCAGGGCCATGTTTAGCATCGTCTCCTGAAGAGCCTTGACAACGGTAGGCTTCTTTTCTTTGAATCGCCCTAGAAGCGGAGCGACGAGCTGCTTAGCATCTGCACTGAAGTCGCGGCGAAGACCAGCGGCTAATTTGCCACAGATAGTGATGGCGTCTTGGCATACGTTAATGTTGATATCCTTGCTTATGATGTGCTGCAGAACTCTGGTAACTTGCCCATAGTCACCAGCTTTCAGGCGGGGGTTGGACGCTAGCTCAAGGAGCTCTGCTGTGGCTTCCTTGCGAAGTTGCCACTTCTTTTCCTCGACTTTCGAGAACCAGTCAGAGTTGAGCTTCGAAAGGATGTCAACTTCTTCCATAAAATCGAAAGGATCGACTTCTTCGGGTTCGGCGGCTTCTTGTGCTGCGGATGACGCCCCAGCCGGGGGCGCTTGATCCTGTTGGCTTCGGGTGTAACGCTCTGGAGCAGCGGGCTTCTGTGATTCTTCGAAGCGCTGGTGTAGCTCTTTAGCCTGAACAGGCTGTAGCTTTTCTACGGACGGTTCTACAGCGCCACCAACCCACCGCTGCAGCTCAGTAACGAAGGCGAAGGCTTCGTCACGCGTTTGCTTGTCACGGTGTCCGAACCAGCTAAC
>DATNRH010000383.1 GCA_036703605.1 Candidatus Obscuribacterales bacterium
TTTTGGGGCCCGGTCGCTGGCTTCACGGTACCAAGCCTTGCATTGGGTCCAAGCTCCTTGCAAGTCGTTCGCCGACAGGGCTGCTTCAATGGCAGCCCCGGCTGTCTCCACTCGCTGTTTCCGGTCAGCCTTGAGGGCCTGTTGGATCCGGCGAGAGAGGCGGCGGCTTTCAGACTGGAGCTCTCTGTCATGGCCAACCTGACGGCGGTGCCGAAGTGCCGCTTTCTGGTCGACTAACTTCCAGGTGGCCTCAGAAACCCAAGGTTTCTTCAAGCGATTTACTCGCTGGGGAGGTGTTTTCATCTCCTGGAGGGCCTGGAACAGAGCATCCGCACGAGATTGAGGCCCCCATTTTGGGAGCTTCAGGGGGAAGCGGCGACGGCCAAGAAGGTATCGTCGGTTCCCTGTCATCGGGGCAGAGAGCAACTTGCCAATGACCATGTAGTGGTCACTATCGAAGTTGCGGGGATCGCGAATGCTGACATTTTGCCAGATCCGACGATCAGTGCCAAGGATGTAGTCGCAACGCGAGTTAATCCATTGGCCGTTCCGGCACTGGCGCCAAGTGGTTCCATATCCAAAGCGGGAACGCTGATAGAAATGGGGTACCAAATCTTCCAGCCCATGTGTGTCCAAAGCCGTAGCAATTTCCACAGCCCGGGCGCCCTGAGGGCTAGCCAAGTTGACATTCAGGTCTCCAAGGAGGATAGCCCGAAGGCGCTCTTCTGGAGTGAAGCGGTCCATGGCTTGGTCGATTGCGGCCAGTGTTAATCTGTAGTTGCCTGAGGGAGGGATGTACGCGCCTACCAAGGGTCGACGCTGAAAACCTGACACCAGCTCACAGCTGATGACATTAGGCCCATGCTTCCTCAGGGATTCAATTTGCCAGTAGGCAGAATCTTTGTAAATAAGGGCTACGCCGCCCTGGTGTGGACTGACTGCCCGGGTGGCAGCCACAGAGTAGCCTAAGCAACTCCTTGTGTGTATGCCATTGGTCAGCTTCGTCTCAGTGAAGAGACAAATGTCCACTGCCAT
>DATNRH010000384.1 GCA_036703605.1 Candidatus Obscuribacterales bacterium
CATGCCAATCCGCAGTTGGAAGGGATCGCCATCTGGGGTCTTAAACTGACTAATGGCCTCCTGCATATCTAGCGCCAATTCAGCGATCGCCCCGGCATGGTCGGGGCGAGGGCTGGGCATCCCAGAGACGGCCATATACTCATCTCCGACAGTCTTCACCTTTTCCAGTCCGTATTTTTCCACAAGACTGTCAAAGGTCGAAAAAATTTGATTGAGCAACTCCACCAACTCTTGCGGGGAAATGCGATTGGCTAACTGTGTAAAATTGACTAAGTCTGCAAACAGCACGGTCACATCCGTAAAACTATCCGCGATCGTGCGGGGGCTACGCTTCAATCGTTCGGCAATGCGCTGAGGCAAAATATTCAGCAGCAAGCGTTCACTCCGCAGCCGCTGCACCCGCAGTTCTCGCTCAGCCTCTTTGCGATCGGTCACGTTGGTAATCATGCCTTCGTAGTAGCGCAGCACCCCTTCCGTATCCCGCACGGCCCAGATATTTTCCGATACCCAAATCACGGAGCGATCGCGGCGATAGACCTGAGACTCGAAATCTGGCACCGAGTCATAGCGCTGCATATAGGCAGATAGTTCAGCCTGGCGCTTGGGTTGAACGTAAAGCTGTTCGGGCGAGATGACCGACTCCATAAAGTCTTCCGGCGAGTCGTAGCCTAGAATCTGGGCGAAGGCAGGGTTGACGCCCAGATAGTGACGATTGGGTGCTAGTTGATAAATTCCTTCAATGGAATGCTCAAAAATGCTGCGGTATCGTTCTTCCACTTGGCGCAGGGCCGACTCGGCTTCCAGCCGTTCAGACAAAATGATATCGCAAACATCGATGCGCTCTTGAAGTTGTTGATTACGGAGTTCCAGCTCATGGTTGGTCGATTCTAGCTGGGCCACCATGGTTTTGATCGGGGTGATGTCACGGAAGGTGAGGGAAAAGCCATCGCCGAGTTTCGTCGCCACAAGCTGGAACCAAGCTGGTTGCCCTTGGCGATGGTGGCAAAATTCTCGATCGAGCGATCGCCCGGTTTCCACAACTTCTACAAACCAGTCGAAGAGTTCATGGGTATTGACGTTAGGAAGTTCGTCTAGGGCTGATTGTCCAATCAAGGCGTCTCGGGATTTACCGACCCAAGAGGCGGCAACTGGGTTAGCTACCACCCACTGAAAATCAATGATATCGCCCTGATCGTCTCGTACGGCCTGAAAAGCAGCGACGCCGTCAAGGGAGCTATTCAGCACACTGGATAGCATGGCCCGAGACTGGCGCAGGATTTCTACGGTTTGTTGATGGTGGTTAATTTCTTCTTGCAGGCGCTGCCGCTGCTGCTGGAGCGTTATCTGGAGCGCCAAGCGAGCCACCACCTCTTCGGTTTGAAAGGGTTTGGTGATATAGTCTGCCCCACCGACTTGAAAGGCTTTCACCTTATCTGTAGCGTCATCCAGAGCGCTGAGAAAAATGATGGGGATAGATTGTGTACGCACAGATGCTTTGAGGTGTTGACACACCTCATACCCCGACATATCTGGCATGGTGATATCCAGCAAAATGACATCCGGGAGGGCCGCCTCAACCGCCGCGATCGCCAAAGCCCCATTCAGAGCCTTCCGAACCTTGTAACCCTGCTGGCTTAAAATATTGGAGAGTAACCGTAGGTTATCCGGTTGGTCATCCACAATGAGGATGTCAGGCTTGTCAGTCATAGG
>DATNRH010000385.1 GCA_036703605.1 Candidatus Obscuribacterales bacterium
CCGGAGGTATAGAGCAGGGTGGCCAGGTCGCTGGGGTCGAGGTTTACTGGCTGCAGCGATCGCCCCTCACCTAGCTCCAACAGGCTGGAAAAATTGAACACTGGGTAGCCCAGATCCTCCGTAGGTACAGGCTCATCACTCAGCCAAATCACCCGCTGGATCGGCAACTCTCCCAAGCCTGGCTGAAGTTTTAAGAACGTGGCCTGATCCTCCACAATCAGGCTCGTGCTGCCGCTATTTTTAAGAATGAACCATAATTCTTCCACCGCCGCCTGGGCCCCGCGCACCACACCGACGGCTCCCGCTGCCATAATGCCCTGATCGGCAATCAGCCAACGAGGACTGTTGTCGGCAATCAAGCCCACCCGATCACCCTTGCTGATCCCTACATGCTGTAACGCTGCACCGCAGAGTTGGATCCGTTCATGGAGTTGGCTGTAGGTGATGCGCACCTCGGGCTTACTATGAGGCGCATGAAGGGCAACCTGCTGGGCTACATCTGGACGCTGGGCCGCGATCGCCCAAATTTCGGGGAGCGATCGCACGGCGCGATAATCAATCATGGGAGCCAAGCGCTGTTGGTCATCCGCCGTTAAACCATAGTGAGCTGTGGGGGGTTGAGCCACAATACATCTCCTACAATGCTGGGTCTAGCGTACTGCGGAATGCTGCTAGATTGACATAGCGGTAGACAGAATATCTACTGGCTACGCCCGTCATAATAAGAACAGTGGCCCACGCGCCCCAGATCTAAATCCCTAGTCACCAAGGACAGTAAAACAATGCCCCGAGCAATTTGGAATGGAGTCGTGATTGCTGAGAGCGACCAATGTGAAGTCGTAGAAGGGAATCAATATTTCCCGCCCGACGCTTTGCAAATGGAGTATTTCACCCCTAGCGAAACCCACACGACCTGCGGATGGAAAGGCGTTGCTAGCTATTACACCCTAGACGTGAATGGCAAAACTAATAAAGATGCCGCCTGGTATTATCCGGAGCCGAAGACGGCTGCTCAGAATATTAAAAGCTATGTTGCCTTTTGGCGCGGGGTTACCGTTGAAGCTTAAGGTAGCAGCCTCCATCAAACCCAAGGGTCTACGTTGGCAGAGCACGTTGGACAAGACGGTCGCACCATCAGCCTCCAGCCTGCAACGCTACCTAAGCGATCGCCGCCTACAAACTTGTGGCAGATTTACCCAAATTGGCGCGTAACACCCTACCATTGGAAGGCCGCACGTTACCCATCAATGCGGTTGTGCTAGATCACGGACTACGGAGTCAACATCCGGAGAATGTAGCCTAGCATTATGTTCATCAAGAACATGTTTGAGGGCAGACTAGGGGAATGTCCGAATGATCTTCCATGGGGGTAGCCTTGGCGATCGCAACGGTGACCTACCGGTCGGCTAGAAAATACACTGGCTGACCCCATAGTTTTCTGCCCGTCTTCCCTAAAAGTCATCCTCGGTTTTGATACAATTCTGCTGAATGTTTTCGCGAGGGTAATGCAAGTACACCATCCTCCTGCCAAGCCGGTGCCTATGATTTTGGATATCCTGCCAGATATGCCAGTTGCGGATGGAGTCTGTCCGCGCCGGGCCCGTTTGCAGATTGACTTGATTCTATTGGCGATTGAAGCACTCGACCTCAGTGGTTCAGAAGCAATCCTCAAGGCTGCCAAAGAGTTAGAACTGCAAAGCATTATTAAAAATCGGGTCATGCTCTGGCGGCTGCGGAGCACCAATCCGT
>DATNRH010000386.1 GCA_036703605.1 Candidatus Obscuribacterales bacterium
AGTGACTACGCCCGCACTCTCCAACCTGATCCCTGGACACCACCACCCGCTATCTACTATAAGCTACGCCATGCTCTGGAACGACGTGACGATCTGCTGAAAATGGCCACCCAGGAGAGCAACCGCCTTCACGCTTTGCAACACGATCCCTACGTTCCCAAAGACATCTTAACGCAAATCCGTCGCCACATCGCCACTCTCAAGCGTCAGGCACAGGCTTACCTCAAACAAATCGAGCATCTCCTCACTGATCACTCTGAGTGGCATATAGCCGCTGAGCGTCTTCTGAGCATCCCTGGTATGGGATCCCTCACCACCGCCTGGACACTCGTCATTACCCATGCCTTCACGCGCTGTGACACCCCACAACAGGCTGCTGCACTAGCCGGAGTTGTCCCGCATCACCGACGCTCTGGCACCAGTCTCAATCGACGATCTCACATCGCTGGTGGACATCCAAAATGGCGTAAAACACTTTATATGGCCGCCGGAGCTTGTATCCAGTTCAACCCACCTCTCAAGGCTTTTTTTGATAAGAAAGTGGCTCAGGGTAAGACCAAACAGATCGCTCGCATTGCTGTCGCTCGTAAGCTCGTGCATATCGCCTGGGCGTGTGTCACCAAAGATCGTGACTTTGATCCCAACTACCAGCGATCTATACAGGCTGCCTGATTTGCTACTTGACTTTTAACACCGTATCTTGGCGCCTCATATGTTAGATATGGGTTGAGATGCTAGACTACAACCCATATCAGTCATCCAGGTTGGTGATGCCGTTTTGCGCCTTGTAGCACAGACTACGCCGCCAAGAATGTTGCCCAACCATTGGATGGACAGGACCGACCCTGAACCGTATCTTGTCGCTGAGACGACGTATCTTATGAGGCTAGCGGCGGCCCTGCCCTTGGCTGACAGTATACCAGAAGAGCACATAAGGATTGTACACATGACCACACTTTTCGTTGGGGTGGACATCGCCGCCCAGACCGCTGCCGTGCATTGGCAAGACCAAAATACCGAACAATCCGGTACCTGTGAGATCAACCAAAACCTGATGGGCTACCGACTTTTACATCAGCACCTCAGCCGTTTTGCAGCAAGCTCTGAGACCCATGTGGTCATGGAGGCCACGGGCAACT
>DATNRH010000387.1 GCA_036703605.1 Candidatus Obscuribacterales bacterium
AGCACTCCATATTATTAGTAAAGGAGAGAAGATGATCTGAGCGCGCTCACTGATGGTCGCCAGGCAAGGTCGGGTCCAAACAGTACGAATGATTCAGCAGCGACACAAAGTTTGAACAGTTAGTTCTGATCCGGGGCAGTAGTGCCAGCCATGGGCGAGGCAAAGGGAACGAACGCATAGCCAGCCACTGGAGCACCAGTGTGATCGACCATGGCCGCCGGAGCGGGGGCCGCCATTTCATAGGTGGGGTAGAACACGGGGGCCATGTAACCCTGGAAATATCCAGCAGGATATACAGGGGTAGCAGGAGCTGGAGCATAGGCAGGCACTCCATATCCAGCCACGGGATAACCATAGTTGGGCATGCCGGGGTAAACAGCGCCATAAGGTCCGTACATGGGCTCGGGGCCGACGGGGTAGGCTTCTGGGACAACTGAAGCATCGGCGACCGCCTTGATACGGCGACCTCCGCGAGCCTGAGGACGCGAACGACCTTCCTTAGGCTGAGCCGCCTTGATCTCCACCAACTTGTCGCGAAGTTGGATACGACCCGTCAAGTGTGGGTTGGGTCCTTTGTTATGTTCATGGCCGAGCGACAAGAGGTGGCGAGCTACCGCCGGATCTTCATAGGTGACAAAGCCAAAGCCTCTGGAACGTTTTGTTTCATAATCAAACATGACGATGCTATCCAATACATTGCCAAACTGGGCAAAGAAGGAGGAAAACTCTTCGTCGGTGACTGTGGAAAAAAACATCAAAATTTCAGACGTGCATCACTGTGAGTGACACTGTGGCCATATCAACACGAGGTCGCAGCGGATCTTTCACAAGTGGGATTTACTTACTATCAGCTGGGAGACCACCAACAAATAGCTTTCGATCATCTTTGGCGGTGGGTGGGATGAGGAGAGATGGTCTCTGGCCGGAGACGCGGGCGGATAGTTGCGGAACCGAAGACTCGTCCGTCCTCGGGGTTTCCAAAGTCTTTCCTGATCCTTGCT
>DATNRH010000388.1 GCA_036703605.1 Candidatus Obscuribacterales bacterium
ACCGCGCCGATGGCTGGAATACCAAGTGTGACTGCAGCAATTAGCAATGCTCCAAAGCAACCACCCGTCCAAAACCACCATTCGCAGCTATAATCAGAATCATCTTGAGCGCTGAGATCCACCAAGTTGTCACCACCCAACGATACTGTTTCCACCAAGACGGCCAACCATAGTATGACGGCACCGACACCAAAATTGACGGCCACAGCCCGAAAAGGAGTACCGACATGATTCCCTAGCTCCCAATTGACACATGCTTGAATGGGGAAGACACCTCCGGCCACTGCCGCGATGAGAATATAGACGGGGGCCTGCCAGCTGCTGCTCCATCCTGTCCAGTTGGCACTGAGAGCAGTACCCACGAGGACTATCGTCACATTCATCATTCTCCATGGCGTCGCAGGGGAGGGCGATAGATGTAAAAAGCCAATCGTATCACACACAAGTCCCGACAGAAGCTGCCCCGCCACAACAGCTAGTTGAAACGTTGCAAAGCCCAGTTCCGGCGCTAGGTAAATGGCAGACGTGACAAAACCTGCCCCAAGAACTCCACCCGTGTAGGCGTACCATGGGATGGCTTTAAAACCGTGAACGGGCCAAATACCTTGGCGTGGGAATTTATGGACCAGACAGATCAACATACTGACAGCCAAACCAACGCAAAAGCTAAACACACTCGTAGCCAAGGCGCTCGGAACGGCTGTTTTACGGAGACTGGTGTTGATGCCGGTCTGTACAATGACAAACCCCCCAGCCAATGCAGCCAGGGCTAATGCCACCACGGACGATACAGCGCTAGTAGTACTAGATGCCTTGGCGGCGGTTTCGAGCTGAATCCGCCTGTCTAAGGATAGAGTCAACCGTTTCTGATCGGCTCGCAGCTCGGCAAACATCAAATGCTTTCGAGAAAAGGAAGTGGAACGACCCTCGTTCCCCAAGGAGATTACTGTTGAACGAGTATCCCTTTTCTGAGTGAAGGACATGGAGCGGGAATCTGTGGTAGGCCGCGTTGGAGGCAACTCTT
>DATNRH010000389.1 GCA_036703605.1 Candidatus Obscuribacterales bacterium
GAAGAACGAAGACGGAAGAACGAAAAGAAATTCCAGGGCACACAAATTTTCCCGCCTCAGCACATAGGCGGGTTACTTTTGCCTTAGAGTACTAAGGGCATTTTCCCTTCATCGAATATTCACGGAAGTCTTGACACAATTGATACATGACTCCGACTCCATTCTCCGGATGGCGATCGCCTTTTTAGAAAACTTGAGCAGAGATACACCCAGTTCATTCATCTGGGAAGTCTTTCTGCAACCCTGGTCAAAACCCGTATCGCCTGGCACCTCACCGGACAATCACAAGGTACCAGAGGTGCTTCAATGTCAGCCGTGACGGGATATAGCAGATTGACTTCCCTAAGGCCCACCTTAGCCCTGCTCTATTCCCATGATGACCTTACCCATCCGGACACAACCGAGGCGATCGCTCCTAGCAGATAGCAGTCCACCTACAGACGCTGGATTTACCATGATGGAACTTATGGTTTCTATTGTGATTATAGGCACCTTGTTTGTCTTGGCTTACCCATCGTTTATTAACCAGGTATCCAAGGCGCGGCAGTCGGAAGCGCAGTCGTACATTGGCGCAGTCAATCGAGCCCAACAAGCCCACTATCTACAGCACCGACGGTTTGGTGAATTACCGGATTTGGAAGTCGGCATTCGCACCTTCACCGAGCATTACACCTACACCACAGAGCCAGAAGGTGTTGGCATGGAGGCGATCGCTCAAACCACGGCGACCCCCACCGATAACACCATTCGTGGCTATTTAGGCAAAGTCTGGATTGGCCTGGCAGGGGGAGCGGGCACCACTTTTACGCTGATGTGCGAGGGATCGGTGGGGCTTGTGCCTGTTGTAGAAGGCACCACCTGCCCGTAGGAGCTTGTCTGCCCCAAGCTACAGCCCAAGCCTGACGCGTGGATTCTCCTGATGGATTGCCCGTCTTTGAACATTTGTAGCCGATAACGTCAGTGGATGACTTCAGTCGATAGATACGGCATCCACATCAATAGCTTGAGCAACCTCTGCAGCATCAGGCTCTGACTCTGACGGCGAGGCGGGCTCAGACCGCACGCGATCGCTGATCATTTGGAACAGACCCGACACTAAGAGCGTCATGAGGACAGCATCATCCACCTGCCCTAAGAGGGGAATAAAGTCTGGTGATAGGTCAATGGGGCTCAAAAAGTAAACCAGTGTGCCAACAATCAAAATCCAGCGATAGGTTGGATGATTGAGAATCTGGCGGTACCACCTATTCAACATTTGTACAAAACCTTCACGGCGAGAACAGTTGTGGAGCACATAAGCTCCTATGCGTGTTTCGTTAGCAACCCCGAAGGCAGCCCTTCCTAGCCTAGACTATGGCTGGGTGCCATTATGATGAGTGCGGGGCATTTTGCTAATGATTACCCTAGAATTGTATCGATTAGGGGGCGATCGCGCTTGACTCTCGTCGTAGCTCACCCCCATTCCTAGACCAACGGTGTAGACATCCGTCAGAATTTCTTGCGGATGATACTGGGTGACTGGTGCAGTATCTCTGTAGAATGCAAACTGGATACAACGACAGGTGTGAGGATCATTCCAGAGTGAGAGGCCATTGTGAACATTCCTGAATTATTTCAAGAGGGCGGCTTGGCCATGTGGCCGCTGTTGGTGCTGTCCATCTTGGCACTGACGACTATTATTGAACGCATTTGGTTTTGGTCAAAAATCTTGACTCGCGAGCGGGAGATTGCCGGACGGGTGATCGAAGCGGCCCGGC
>DATNRH010000390.1 GCA_036703605.1 Candidatus Obscuribacterales bacterium
GTTTGGGGACGGTGCAGATTGAGGCGATCGCCACCCCCGGCCACACCAGCGGCCACCTGGCTTTTCTGGTGAACACCACCCATCTGCTGACCGGCGATGCCCTGCTGATTCGCGGCTGCGGTCGCACCGACCTGCAAGGGGGCGACGCAGGTACTCTCTACGACACCGTCACCCAGCAGCTGTTTACCCTGCCCGACAACACCTGGGTCTACCCTGCCCACGACTACCAGGGTCGCACCGTCTCTACCATCGGCGAAGAAAAAAGGCTCAACCCCCGCTTTGCCGATGGTCAAGGCTCAACCTCCGGTTATCGCACCCGCGACCAGTTCATCACCCTGATGGCCCACCTGGGCCTGAGCTACCCCAAAAAGATGTGCCAGGCCATCCCCGCCAACGAGTATTGCGGCGACGTCATTCCCCCTAGCGCCCCAAAGGCAGCAACGACGGTGCCGGAAGATCGCGACCAAACGGAGCAGAATTTGACGGACAATACTGAGATTTTCGAGAGCTACTTTGCAATGTATATCTGAAGGATATATGGGTAATGGGTTCGTAATGTTCTGCTTCCCTATTCCCTAAGGCAAACGCATACTAATTTAACGTCAGTTCGGGTTAAAGGGATTGTTCAGCTTGTTGGATGAAGGAATCAAGATCTCAGCCCACGAGAAAATGAGGCTTTCAGCTTATCCCGAACTCAGGTTAGACTTAGGATGGCTTGACACTCCCCGACCCAAAGGTAAGGAGATTCTCGCTTCACCGGGAGTCCAACGACTTTGCCCTCTGCGAGCTTCGTTACAATCTCGATCTCAAAAAAGTCACGCTGGGTATTAATCTAGCGTGACTTTGCTCTTCTCATATTTTGCTTTTTGCTTTTTGCTTTTCTGGGCTGACTTCAGTAACCATCGTCAGCGTCGGTATTGAACCACAGATCTGCTTCTAGCTCTACCAAGTCGAGCAGCGCTTCATGGATAGTGGCGGCGCGACCTTCAATTGCCAAATCAAACCAGCCATCTTCCTGTCCGTTGGCAGCCAGTAGGGCACCCAGAATATTGACCTTAAGATCGTAGCGGTTGATCAGGTTGAAGATCACTGGGTCGGGATGTCTAGCTTTAGGAATGCGGATTTTGACCTGGGTTTGAATTCGGCTTTCGGGGTCTTTGAGGTGTAGGACTTCAAGACCATAATTGGGAGAGACAGACGCCATGGGGATTGAACCTCATAAAACCGACTGTTGAACAAATCCTAATAAGGTAGCGTCGAGGCTAACTGACTGACACAAGTGTCTTAAAGCTCCATTTCGTCGTTGATTTGGGAGGTGAAACCACAAGGTCAAATTCGAAGTTTGAAAGCCTTGACTCAAGGTACTTACAGAATCTGAAACTCACTAGAATTCAAGGGTTTCCAGAGATGTGTCAGGCAGTTAGACGTTGAGGAGCCATGATCTGCTGGAGAGGGCTACTCAATCTTGTGGCTCTGGACATAGATATGCTCTAGCACCTGCTTGATTACCAGGGTTAACGCCGCCAGACCCGCCAACACCACCGCCGTGGCAAAAGCCCCCTGGGAGTTATAGTTGCGGTAAGCACTATCGACATACAGGGTAAGGGTCTGGGTGCGGCCAATCAAGTTGCTGGAAACAATGGCGATGGAGCCAAATTCGCCCATGGCCCGAGCCGTGGTAAGAATGATGCCGTAGACCAGCGCCCAGCGAATGGAAGGCAGAGTGACGCGCCAAAAGGTTTGCCAACCGTTAGCCCCCAAGGTGCGGGCCGCTTCCTCTTCCTCATCGCCAATTTCTTCCAGCACCGGAATCACCTCGCGGGCCACAAAGGGCATACCGCCCAGAATCGTGGCCAAGGCAATACCGGGAAACGAAAAAATGATCCTCAGGTCAATGGCCTGCAACACCGGGTTGAGCAACCCTTGGCGACCGTAAAGCGACACCAGCATGAGACCGGCGACCACTGGCGAAATTGAAAAGGGCAGGTCGATGACGCTGAGCAAAAAAGTGCGCCCCCGAAAGCTCTTGCGGGCGATCACCAGGGCGGCACAGAGGCCAAAAATCACGTTTAAGGGCACCGCCACCGCCACCGCCATCAGCGTTAGCTTAAGGGCATTGAGAAACTCGCGACTGGAGAGAGTGCTCAAAAAGCCGGGGAGCCCGTTGCTGAATGCGCCCACAAACACATAGATGACGGGCACAATCAAAATCACGGTAAAGAAGGCGAAGACCAGCAAAATCAGGCCAATTTTGGCCCACTCCCGTTGGGCTTTGGGCTGCAGCGCAGTCTCCCCCATCGGGACTTGAGCGTTTAGGTTAAGCGTCATAACGGCGACCCCAGGCTTGCAGCAGGTTAATAATTAACAGCAAAATCAGCGAAATCAGCAGCAGCACCAGACCAATTACGGTGGCTCCAGGAATATCTGCCCCTTCCAGCCGTTGGAACACTAGCACCGGCGCAATCAAATCTTGAAAAGGGATGTTGGCGGCAATCAGCACCACGGAGCCGAATTCGCCCACGGCGCGGGCAAAAGCCTGGGCGGTGCCGGTCAAAATGGCGGGAATAATTGGCGGCAAAATCACCTTCCAAAAGGTGTCAAACTGAGAGGCCCCCAGAGACCAAGCGGCTTCTTCAATAGTGGGTTCGACCTCTTGCAGCACCGGCTGCACTGTGCGCACCACAAAGGGTAACGAGACAAAAATCATGGCGATCGCCACCCCAACCCGGCTAAAGGCAATCTGAATGCCGAAGGGGGCAAAGAACTGGCCCAGCCAGCCGCTCTGGTTGTAGACCGTGGCCAACGTCACCCCTGCTACCGCCGTTGGTAGGGCAAAGGGCAAGTCAACGATGCCATCTAAAAACCGCTTGCCTGGGAACTCATAGCGCACCAGCACCCAAGCTGTTAGTGTGCCCGCCAGACAGTTAACGATCGCCGCCACAATGGCGGTGCCAAAGGTGATGTTGTAGGTCGATAGGGCAACGGGGGTGGTAGCCAGCGCCCAAAACTCTGCCGGGTTAAGCACGAGTGCCCGCAGCAGCAGCGCCAGCAGCGGCAACAGCAAAATCACGAACATGTGGGTAAAGACGACTATCCAGGGGATAGAGACCTTTTGCAGAACATTTTTGGGCCGGTTAGATGGGCGGATCTCAATAGAGGCAGGTGTCATGGCTCAACGGTAAAAACAAGAATAATGGTCATCCCCTACCAGGAGGGGTGCCCGGAGGGCAGGGTGGGTTTTCGGGATCTGGGTTGGCCCACCCCTGCCCCTCCCAGAGGGGATTCAACCCATAGCATTAGCGATTGGCAATATCAGCCTGAATCTGGTCGAAGATTGCGCCGTCGGCGAAGAAGTCTTCACGGATCTTGCCCCAGCCACCAAAATCTTCGGCAGTGAACAGGTTGGGCACCTCAGGGAACGTGTCTGCGAACTCCTGCTGCACCTCAGGAAGCACTGGTCGGAAGCCCACTTTGGCAAATTCCCGCTGGGCTTCGGGGGTGAACAAAAAGGCGACAAATGCCTCGGCCACCTCGCGAGTGCCGCGCTCATCCACATAGGTATCGACCACCGCAACTGGGTTAGCGATAAAGATGTTGTTGTCAGGAATCACGTAGGGCAGTTCGTTCCCCTGCTGGGCGGCCAGCAGCACCTCGTTCTCGTAGTTGATCAGAGCGTCACCCTGGTTTTGGGTAAAGAACACGTCGGTGGCTTCCCGAGCATCTTTAGGAAGCACCGGCACATTAGCAAACGCATCAGTAGCAAAGGCTTTGGCCTGCTCCTCAGTGCCGCCAGTCTCAGAGATATTTCCCCACAGAGCCAAGAAGTTCCACCGGGCTCCGCCAGAGGTTTTGGGGTTGGCGGTGATAAAGGTAACGTCGGGTCGGACTAGGTCAGCCCAGTCCTGAATGTTTTTGGGGTTGCCCTCGCGGGTGACGATGACGCCCACCGAACTGTGGACGATGCCGTCGCCATTGGGGGTTTCTTGCTCCCAGCCAGGTTCAATCAAGCCAGCTTCTTGAATCTGAATCGTATCGGCAGGGATAGCTAGGGCAACAATGTCGGCTTCTAGACCATCGAGCACGGCTCGGGTTTGGCTACCAGAACCGCCATAGCTTTGGTCAAAAACGACGGTCTGGCCAGTCTCTGCTTCCCACTTCTCAACAAACAGCGGAATGATGTTTGAATAGGCTGCCTCGGTCACGGCGTAGCTGACCAGGGTGAGCTCAATAGTCTCGGGTGCAGCAGTCTGACCACCGGCGCTGGAGTCAGTGCCCGAAGTTGTCCCACCACTGCAGGCAGTGATTACCCCAGATAGCCCCAACCCCGCCACAAACAACAGCGCCGAAC
>DATNRH010000391.1 GCA_036703605.1 Candidatus Obscuribacterales bacterium
CTAGGGCCTGGTCGATGGCACCAACAGCATCTCGCCGTAACGTAAACAGAGCATGGGGAAACGCAACAAACTTTTCTAAGCTAATGGCACCCTGTTCAAACGCCGGATGTCCCAAGCGACCGATGCCAATAAATCGCTCTGAAAGTAAGTTTTCCTGCCCAATATAGGGCGGCAAATCTGTGAATGTCCCCAGAGCCACGTCCACTAGTCCGTTCTCTAATACATCTGCAATAGAAGATTTGTCTACCGGAAGCAAACGCAGGTTGACATGAGGAGCCCGGTCACTCAAGATCATCAGCAGTTCGGGCAGCACTAAGCTAGCAAAATAATCCGACGTGGCGATGGTGAATGCTTGCTGGGATTGGGCAGGATCAAAGGTTTGTAGCTCTGCCAGAGTGGCTCGAATAGTATCCAGAGCGGCAGAAACCTGGGAGGCGATCGCCACGGCTTTTGCCGTCGGCTTCATCTCTCGCCTCACTCGCACAAATAAATCATCGGACAAGAGCGATCGCAATCGCCCCAATGCCGCACTCATAGCAGGCTGCCCCACATGGATGCGCTGAGCAGCACCTGTGACGCTGCGTTCAATATAGAGCGCTTCAAAAGCCACCAAAAGATTGAGATCGATCCCACTCAGGTCAATTGATTTCATTGATATATATAATTTTTACAATCAATTTGATTTATCTTGATTGTGCCACTATCTTAGTTTGTAAGCAAGGAGTTTGGCGTTACTAGTTAGGAAGATGAATCCACAACGTGAGGACGTGTTGAGCGAAAACATGCAGGTAATTACAGAGCTAAACATCGATGGCCATTCATTCTAAAGTACTCTCATGACCTTGCCCCCTATCTATATCAATACACCTGCCGACCTGCTTCCAGCAGAATCTGTGGCTACCTTCCCGGTCAATACGTTTCTAGAAAACTTGGCGATCGCCCCTTCCGGCGACATCTATATCACCAATCACGAAATCGGTGAGGTCGTTAAACTCGCCCCAGACAATAGCCTAACTGTGTATGCCAAACTTAGCGGGAAAGTCAGCGGCATTGCCTGGGTTGCTCCAAATCGACTACTCATCAACGGTTGGAATAATTCAGGAGTCCCTTTTGTAGCCATAGTGTCAAACGGTGAGGTAGAGTTTCTGCTAACCTTACCCGATGCTATCTTTCTCAATGGCATCACGCCATTAACTGCTCATCGCTATCTTATGGCTGATTCCTATCGAGGGGCAATCTGGGCATTTGATGTGGCTACGAAAACCGTCGAACTATGGCTAGAACATCCTCTCTTGGCTCGGAGTGATCAGACGAGCGCATTCCCAGCAGCTAACGGGTTAAAGCGATTTGGCCAAACCCTTTACGTATCTAACACCCAACAGATGTTGCTCTTACAAATTCCTCTAGATGAAGCGCTGAATCCCCAAGAACCAAAGATTTTGATCCAGGGCACCAACATTGATGACTTTGCCTTTGACCATCAGGGTAATCTTTATGGAGCTACCCATGTTTACAACAGTGTGATTCGCATTGACTGTAACGGCAACACCACCATCGTGGCCCAAGCTGACCAGGGAGTCACGGGCTGCACCGCCGTGGCCTTCTCCGGCACTGACTTGTATGTCATCAACAACGGCGGCATGTTCTTACCTCCAGCTACGGGGATAGAACCTGCTCAGGTGGTGCGTTTAGCGGCTGGTGTCAGCGGTGCATCACTGTTGTTCGAGGATTAGAATCATGCAGCCTGACCCTCCAGTCACAGTAGATGTGGTGCAGCGGGTTAAATCTGGCAAAGCAAGGGAGTTTGAAGTCTTGCTAGAACGCATTATCAACACTGCCAGCACCTTTGAGGGCTATTTGGGAGCATCGGTGTTTCGTCCCAGTCAGTCAGACGATGGGGAGTACCGCATTGTCTTCAAGTTTGATCGGCTAGACCATCTGAAGCGGTGGGAGCATTCGGCACTTCGTCAGCAGTTTCTGGCCCAGGCTAAAAACCTGACGGTAGATGCCGGGCACTTCTCAATTATCACTGGGTTGGAAACCTGGTTTACCCTACCTGCAAAGCCAGGAGTGCCGCCGCCACCCCGCCACAAAATGGTACTGGTCTCTGGTATCGCGATTTTCGGTATTAACCAGATACTTGCCCTATTGCCCCTCACTTGGCTAGCAGCATTACCCGCCTTACTGCAACTGCTGATTTTAGTATTTATCACTACCACCTTGATGACCTATGTGGTGATGCCAAGGCTCACCAAGCTATTAGCGAACTGGCTATATCCCAGACGTTAATCATTCAATTCATACCTCACTACGGAGAGAATACAATGTCTCAATATTGCATCATTGTTGGCATGGGCGAAGGTAATGGTATAGCGATCGCCCGCCGGTTTGCCCAGGAAGGATTTGCTATAGCCATGGTGGCCCGCAATGAACAAAAGCTCCAGAGTTACCAATCGACACTGCAGGCGGAAAATATAACATCCCACTATTTTCTAGCGGATGCTGGAAATGAAGCAGAGTTAAACGCCGCGTTGACCACCATTCAAGACCAGTTGGGAACTCCTGAAGTACTTATACCAAGTCCGGCTAATCAACCCTAGAATGAGTAATGGAGTTGTATAACAGGCTGAAAGCAAGATGGGGCGTCGACTGAAGCTAGAACCACATTTAACCATTG
>DATNRH010000392.1 GCA_036703605.1 Candidatus Obscuribacterales bacterium
CACATTTGAACAGCATGAAGCTCGACCAGTTCTTCCGGAAATATCGGCTTTGAGGGGTGCCGTACATCTTTTGATCTACCCCACCCCCATCATATTGATGCTGCACACACCAGAGCGCTATCTCTGGATTGGAAGCTGCGATGTCGAAGACTTCCATGGGATCGCGACGAAAATACATATCGCTGTCCATGAAAAGGGCCATGCCGTTATATTGATTCAACGCGGGCACCAAAAATCTTGTGAACGTAAAGTCTGTCGAGAAGGGGCGACCATCAAATGCGTCAATCATGTGGTCAAGCTTCTCCGCCCCCCAACACGTCGACCTGACATCCGGCGCCCTTCGATAAAGTCCCGCTCTGCGCAAAGCAAGTGAGTCTAGTAGAACCACGTTCACAGCTTTGGACGCTAGCCGCGCTATCGAGTCAGCAAGAACAGCAGCTGCCATATGCTCTCGGGAGTCGTATCCAATAAAAATGGTCGGGATCCTTTCTATAGCGGGCAACCGCTTCGCGACTTCAACACTCTCTGCGCTGCTCATATCCTCTCTCCTTGCGGGAAATCGAGCGAAAATGCGCCCTTCTCACCGATCCCAAGCGTTTAGTTTAGGTTCTGGCATTTTGGCAGAAGCGCTGTCGATTGGGTCAATCACTCCGCAATCATGCGAGGCTATTCACAGAATTCATGTACCGTAACAACTGGCTCGTCCTCATATCGGTTCTGAATCCGATCGCGATCAAAGGAGAACGTGTATAGCCTCCCATCGTGGTAATCGGCACCGACTATCAGACCAGGCGAAAACAGGTCAAGGGAGCCATATGCATAGGGCCGGGGTGAGTAAGCATAGTCCGCGGCAACAATCTCCTTGAGATCATAGACCCAGTAGTAGTTTGATTTGTCGTCGACCGCGTACGTGTCGTAACCATGCATGAGACTGCCGTCGTCACGCGAATCCTTGTAACCAATCCCCGTTTCAAGACCACCGGTTTTGCCAATTACAATGTAGTCGTCGCCCCGAACAAAGCCTAAATATGCCTCGCTAACCTCATTCCAAACGGGGTTAGATGCCGCAAGAATTCCTTCCTGAGCCGGGTCGCGGCCGTAGGTGCCCAACGGATTTGCCAAGGGGTAGTCTAACCAGCGAATGGTTTCTACGCTTGCTCCCACCTTACCGCTCCATGCATACAGGCTAGGCCCCTGCGATAGGCGCCCGTTGATAGGCAAATTCGACGCATACCCCATTAACCAGGCTCCTCCGAGAGCGCTTTGCCAATGGTGGGGTATCGGCTGTATCCATCCAGCCGCCTGCGAGTGGCCGGCAACAGTGCCTATCATGTCACTGCCCATAACCGTCTGGTGGTCACGAAAGGAATTGTCTCCGTCATAGTA
>DATNRH010000393.1 GCA_036703605.1 Candidatus Obscuribacterales bacterium
GGGGGCAGACTTTCGACGCCGATTCTTGTTCTGCGGTGTTGGGTAGGCTTTATTACATCTGCGAAAGGAGACGTTCTACAGCAGCATGTACATTTCCGTTGGTCGCCGTTAAGGCCGCTATATTCGCTTGTTCGTCGTAGAATCCCATCTCTTTCAGCTGCTCTATCTGTGTTGCAAAACGCTCTTCCGGTGGCCCTACAAGATTTAGGATGCGATTTACGTGTGTCAGCGGGTGGTGGTGCACTGGCACCAGCACCTCCCATGGCACCTCCCATACCAAACATTTGGGCGAAAGGGTTAGGCTGGGTTGAAGGTTGTTGTCCAGCAGATCCACCACCTAGCACGTTACGAAGAATTCCTACCCATCATGTTCTGCATTTGCAACGCCATGTTCATCATGTTGGGGTCCATCATTGCGCGCAACATGTCTGGATTTTGAAGTGCCTGCTGCAACATCGGGTTGGCGGCCACCATCTGCTGCATCATAGGGTTGCTCTGGATCATTTGCTGCAACATTTCCGGATTTTGAGCCATTTGCTGCATCATTTGCTGAATGAAAGGATTTTGGAGAATCTCTGCTGCCTGGTTGGGGTTCATGCCGCCCATGCCACCTAAACCGCCCATGCCGCCCATGCCGCCCATGCCACCCATACCAGCGCCAGTAGCGCCACCGGCCCCACCAGCAGCGCCGGCGCCAAACATTGCGGCGAAGGGGTTTGCGTTTGCATCTGCGCTGGGAGTTGCGGTTCCAGAGTTGCTAGAGGCGGTGTTGGCGTTGTTGTTGGGCGCCCAGGGATTGGGCATAGGGTTGGTATTCGGTGTGGCGGAGGGAGGAGTCGGCGTTTGGTTCTGAGGAGCTGCGGTTGCGAAGGGATTAGGTTGGTTCTGGGTTGCTTCTTCAAGAGGGGCTTGGATGTCGGTGTACATGCGCCTCAGGGCGTCAAAGCCCCCAGGCAGACTCTCTATGTTACGCAGAGCAGTATCTTGATTACGCATCATCTCTCTCATAAGTTCTGGATTTCGAGCCATTTCAAAACTTTGTCGCATCAACTCGGGGTCA
>DATNRH010000394.1 GCA_036703605.1 Candidatus Obscuribacterales bacterium
GATCTATCCCTCCTATGTGCGGGCAGTGGAAAAGCTCAAGTTAGAACTTCAAGACGATATCACTAATGCGATCGCGACCTTCCGTTTGCTAGCGGGCAATATTACATTATCGGGGCAACATTACTGGAAGCGTGACGGTTCCTCCTCTCCAGGGGGAAAGCCAGGTGGGGGGCGTTCTGGAGACAATATCCGCAACGGCAAGCAGCCCCAGCCCACAGAGCCCCCCAAGCCAGCCCCAGCAGAGTTTGTTACCCCAGACCCCCAGCCCCAACCGCCGCCTGTCCCCACTCCATCTCCTCCAGAACCACCGCCCGTGGTTCCAGAACCGCTGCCGTCCCTAACGCTCAAAGAAGTGGTGCAAGGACTCAACGAAATTAGCCAATTTACCAAACAGTATTTAGGAGCCACCGTTGTATCCAACTATTGGAAATCAAGCCGGCCATCCGCAGAATGGCTCACCAAGTTTGAGGTGGATCGAGCCGGTACATGGACGTTCATGGGCGGTTCGATGGAGGGTTCCCTGATGGCTGAGCAGGAAGCTTGGATTAAGCAGTGGATTGTTGCGTTTAGCAAACGGTGCTCTATCGTGATTCGCGATTACCCTACCTTGCTCCAGCAGAGCCAGATGGGCGATCGCCTCAAAGATACCCTACTACCCAACTAAAACCTTACACCTGGGACTGAGAGACTAAAATTTATGGTTAAGCTCATTAAGCTGGAGCCGATTGGGCAAGAAACGTCTGTGGAAACCAACGGCAATTTGCTGTCGGTCTTGCTCAACAAAGAACTAGATGTGTTGAAAGAATGTGGCGGGCGTGGCATGTGTGCCACCTGCCACATCTACGTGAAAGATGGTATGGGAGCACTATCGCCCATCAGCCGCCGGGAGCAACGCACCCTAGGCGTCATTACCTCCTGCAAACCCAACTCTCGCCTTGCCTGCCAGGCGCGGGTCTTAGACAATGGCGTGACGGTAGAACTCCCCCCTGGGATGTATGTCAACTCGCTACAAGATATCGAGGCCTTGATTGGGCGGCGGGCAGACCAAGATATGCTGCACCCGATTACTGGGGAAGTGTTGGTGGAAGCGGGCAAGCTGATCACCCGCTCGACAATGAAACAACTGGAAACCACCACCAGCTTCAAGGTTGGCGAATATCTCACCCAGACGAAGGATGCATAAACGGCTGCAGGTGCTGCAGTAAACGCTGCACCTGACGCTCCCACGTCCAATCCTGCATGAACTGGGCAGCGGCCTGACCCCGCTCCTGAGCAGCAGGGCGATCGCCATGGATCTGTTCTAGGTAGGCCAGGATTTCCTCCAGATCTGACTCACCCCAGCCCTCAACACAGGTATTGAGCGGGGTAGGGCGTACAGTCCCTTGGTGGCGCAAGGCATAGCAGTGGGCATCTCCCAGTAGATCGAGGTGCCCCGTGTTGGCCGATAGGATGGTGGGCAGGCCACAGGCCAGGCTTTCCATGGCTGCCAAATTAGTGCCGCCTTCAGCGCGGTTGGGGAAGAGAGCCACGTCGGCTTCTCGAATAATTGGGGCGACTAGGTGGTTGGGAATGACGCCCACATCTACCACGGCGTCCGCAGGAATTCCTTGCTCTGCCAGCCAAGCCTGGATCTGGAGGCGACCCGTGGCATCCAGCGGCGGGATGCCGGTGACATGACCGGCTGTATCGAGACCGGCCATGGTGGCGGGCCAAGCGTTATGCCAAGCGGTGAGCAGCAGGGCCTCGGGGTGGCGATCGCGGAAGTGCTTGAAGGCGCGAATCACCAGATCCTGGCCCTTGCGATACTCCAGCTTGCCGCCGGAGAAAATCACGAAGCGATCGCCCAGGAGCCGATTTCGGGGGGCAGGATGAAACAGACCAGGATCAATGCCCTGAAACACCGTAGACACCCGCTCCATCCCATGGTCCCGCAGCACCTGCTCATTCCAGGTTGAGCCCGTGATTATCCAGTCGTAGGTTTTAGCCCGCTGCAGCGCCGCGGTTGTGAATTGGGGATCCTCGAAAAAAATCACGCCCACGGTACTGTGACCCGACAGCCGCTCTAGCTCAGGAGCCGTTCTACACTGATTTCCCAAGCCTCGCAGCACCAGACCAGGAAACGAGTAGGGCTGGGACGAGGCCTGGAGGGTGCGGGCGATCGCGGCGGTTTGTTCCAAAGCTGGCTGCAGCAATGCCCAATGGAGGGGATTAAACGGCGTGGTTGCCGTAGGCGCAGGGGGCACCAAGGGCACCGGTCGATGGGTGGGCAGCAGGTGGAGGGCCAAATTTATGCCATAAATACCCCAACCTGTGGCGGGACTGAGCTGCCAGCCAATGCCAATGGCTGGGCTAATCCCTGGGGCAGTCTTGGAGGCAGTCTTGGAGGCAGTCGCGGGGGGGCTAGGCAGAGGCGATCGCTTAGGTGCTAGAGTCACGGCAGGTAAGGGCGATCGCCTAGGTGATGGAGTACTAGCAGGCGAAGGCGATCGCCCTGGTGGTTGCTGGCGGGTGATGCCTCGATCGACCTCTAGGGCCCGCACCACCTCTCCCATCACCCCTGCCCAGTCGCCGGCGGTGGTTTGGCGAAACAGGCGCAGGCTAGGATACCAAGGACTATCGCTGCGGGCCAGCATCCAGCGCCAATCGGGGGTATAGGGCAGGAGCACCCAGGCTGGTTTCCCCAACGCTCCGGCCAGATGGGCGACGGCGGTATCGACGGTAATTAACACATCTAGTTGGGCGATCGCTGCGGCCGTATCCGCAAAGTCCTGCAGGCGATCGCTCAAATCTACAACGGTGTCGCCTAGGTCTGTGACGTGACGAGCCCTGGGGCCCTTTTGCAGGCTATAGAGCTGCAGGGGATAGTCCAACAGATCGCGCAGATGATGCACCGGCAGCGATCGCTGACCGTCGTTCAAATGGGTGGGACTACCGCCCCAGACGAGACCCACCGCCGGGCGATCGCTGGTCTTCAGACGCAGATGGCTGGGCGGCGCCTGCAGGTAGGGCACTTGGGCAGGAATAGTTGCCAAGGTTGTCTGCAAAAGATAGGGCAAACTCATCAGCGGTGCATGGACGTCTATGGGCGGCAGGGGGCGATCGCGCTCCACTACCTGCGTCACCCCCGCAACCGTAGCCAGCAAGCGCATTAACGGAGCCCGACATTGCACCACCACCCGCCCTCCCAGAGCCGCCACTTGGGGCACATAGCGGCAAAACTGAATAGCATCACCAAATCCCTGCTCCGTATGCAGCAGAATTGTTTTCCCATCTAGGGGAGAGCCATCCCAATGAGGTACGCCAAACTCCGGCATAGCCTTGAAATTCGTCACCCGCCAGCGCCATTCATAGTCCGCAAACCCCGCCGCCAGATCGCCCTGCAGCAGGCGTACATAGCCGCGATTGTGGTGGGCGCTGGCATGGTCAGGCTCCAGGGCGATCGCCTGTTCATAGGCCGCGATCGCTTGATCTACCGCTCCCCAGTCCTTCAAGCTATTGCCCAAATTATTCCAAGCCGCCGCCGAGGGCTGTAAGGCCAAGGCGCGCTGGTAGTGATAGATCGAGGCCGGTAGATCCCCTTGCTCCCGCCAAGCATTGCCTAGGTTATAGTGGGCATCGGCAAAGCCAGGGTGGAGCGTTAGAGCAGCGTGGTAGGCAGCGATCGCCTCTGAGAGCTGTCCTTGGTGGCGGAGGGCAACGCCTAGATTGTTGTAAATTCGGTAGTCTTGGGGATTAAGGGAGAGCGCCTGGTGGTAGGAACGGATGGCCTGTTCGCCGTTGACCATACGTAGAGCATTGGCTTGCTTCATCCAGTTCAGCGCTTGGTGACCACGATCCTGAGACAGGGGACGCTGGTGGTGCGATCGCTCAATCGCCTCCAGCAACAGCCGCAGGCGATCGATCACTGGCTGCCAATCCTGGCGGTGAGTCTGGCGAAATAGCCGTGCCTGAGGATACCAAGGACTGTCCTCGCGATACTGCAGCCAGCGCCAGTCGGGGGCATGGGTGAGCATGATCCAAACCGGTTTACCCAGGGCTCCCGTGAGATGGGCCACCGCCGTATCCACGGTAATTACCACATCCAACTGCTGAATCAGCGCTGCTGTGGCCAGAAAATCCTCCATCAGCGGTGCCAGATCCCCTAAGCTACCTTGGGCAACCAGCTCTTGGAAAAGTGCTTCATCCTCCGATCGCACCTCTTTTTGCAGACTATAGACCTGAATGCCCGGCAGATCCAGCAGCGATCGCAGCAGCGATAACTGGCAGGATCGCAGGCGATCGTTGAGATTCCCTGTACTGCCCGACCAAACCAAGCCCACTCGCAGAGCCGTCCCATCCCATCCCGGCAGTGGCGGCCCCGGATCGGGAATCGGCAGATAGGGTACCGTATTGGGAATGGTAGCCAGGGTGGTTTGCAAGATATGGGGCAAACTCATCAGCGGCGCATGTACCTGAAACTCAGGTAAGTCCTCGCCTCGGGCGATCACCTGATCGATGCCCGGCATGGTGGCCAGCAAGGTCTTCAGAGCCGCTTGGGCTTCCACCACCACCCGCCCACCTCGAGCCACCACCGCTGGCACGTAGCGAATAAACTGCAGCGTATCGCCAAATCCCTGCTCCGCGTGCAGCACAATGGTTTGTCCTGCCAGATCCGAACCATCCCACTGGGGCTGGGTGAAGGTTCGAGGCGGCTTAAAATTCACCCCCACCACCTGCCAACGCCATTCATAGTCGGCAAATCCGGCCTGTAGATCTCCGGACTGCAGCAGCGCTAAGCCTCGATTGAGATGGGCATCAGGGTAGTTGGGACGTAGGGCGATCGCCCGTCCATAGGTCTGGATCGAATCCCGCAGGTTGCCCAATTCGTAATAGACCAAGCCTAGGTTATTCAACGCTTGGGGATAGTTCGGCTGGAGGGCGATCGCCCGCTGAAAGGCTGCCCGACTTTCTAGCAAGGTATCCCGGGCTTTGTAGTGATTGCCCAGATTGTAGTAGGCATCAGCATAGGTGGGATTCAGGGCGATCGCTTTTTGGTAATACACCAGCGATTGATCGAACTGGCCCAATTCTTGATGGGCCGCGCCGAGATTGCTATAAAACGCTGGATCCTCCGGTCGGCGCGCGATCGCCCGTTGGTAGTAGCCAATGGCCTGGGCAAATTTTCCTAGGCGCTGCAGGCCATTACCCACCGCATTCAACAGGTCAGGATTGCTGGGATCTGCCTCTAGGGCCCGTTGATAGCACATCATCGCCTGGGTAGACTGTCCCTGCTGCTGAGCAATCCAACCTAGGTTATGCCAAGCGTCTGCATAGTGGGGCTGCTGCTCCAAGGCCCGTTGATAATGGGCAATTGCCTGCCCCAGATGCGATCGCTGCCGGGCCAGGTTACCCAAATTTAAGTACACCTCAGGGTAATGGGGCTGATGCACCAGCGCCTCTCGATAGGCTCGTTCTGCCTGCTCTAGCTCACCCTGAGCCTTGAAAGCCGTTCCTAAATTGTTATAGGCGCGGGCCAGCTGCGGCTGGAGGGCGATCGCTTCCTGGTAGGCCTCGATCGCCTCCGATAGCTGGCCCATCTGCTGAGACAAAACACCAAGCCCCAGCCAGACCGTCGCCTGCTCGTCCAAATTACTATCTGGGGGCTGTGCTCGAAGGCGCTGGATACATGCATCCCGTCGTTGCTCTGCCGCCCCCAGGTTTCCGTTGCGAACCTGCTGCTGGGCGATCGCCAATTCATCCGCTAGGGAGCCCATAGGAGAGATCACTCCAACCCTGATTTCACCGTCTTTCTCACGGTAGCATCTTCCCCTTACAGCCCTGATGCAGCACCCTGACGTCTATGACGATTCTCGACCCTGACGTCGTTCTCCGTAACCACGATGCTCAACGTATCTCTCTAGAGACACACCCTGTCTAAATCTTGTGCTAACAGCAACAACCCTGATGTCAACGGTAACGGAATGTCAACCTCTCTGCAATGCGATGAAAAATTCGCTAGGCTAGGAACCGAGTTTCTCCCGGCACAGAACCGACCACCTAGAAGCTAGGGGCTAGGTACGAGGCGAATACGACCTTCATCCATTTCAGACATAAGCAGTTCCAACGCCTCATAGTCAACTTCTGAAATGTAGCCGAGGCGGCTCAGCTCGCTGTTGATGGCGTTTTCGATATCTGGGGTCAACTGTCTGATGTACAATGCCTTTTCCACCAAGAGGCGAATGGCATGAGGAGTTTGCATGGCTGGTGCTCCCGGTTAGGTGAACGGTGCGGGCGCATGGCGTCCTTGTCTTCTCTATTGTCGGCTGAATGCTTGGGGGAGGGAGTGATGCATCCCTCCTTGTTGCTGTGATGTGAATCACTGACAGGATGCTGGTGTTGGAAGGGTTTAGTGACTATACCTGGTGGATGGAAAAATAGGTGGAAAAAAGGAGGGCGATCGCCTCTTTAGAATCGATGGAGGCTGCTATAATAATAGTCCGTTAGTCTGCAATGGTGCAGGCGCAAATGCCGGTGTAGCTCAGTGGTAGAGCACTCGATTCGTAATCGAGCGGTCGTGAGTTCAAATCTCATCACCGGCTTAGTTGGTTATTAGAGTCCGAGATCTGCGACTTCTTAAAGAAGTCGCAGATCTTGTGAGCTTGAGCATTCTAATGGCGTGATTTGAAGCAGATGCCATGACTCAGGTGCAAATTTCTCCCCCTCGATGTTGAATTAAACGTGCAGGGATTGGAAAGACTACAATTGAAGCGATCGCCGATCAGCGATTCAATCCACACCAAGGCATGAGGTTAGTTATCCAATAGTCCAGCGAGCTGAAAAACTTGATTGGGCGTGATCGTTAAGGTAGACAACAAGGGAGTAGCGATCGCCCTGTCGAGGCGATAGGTCTGCGGCAAAGAACCTGGACTGAATAGGGTAATGCTTCGAGCAGCAGAATCCACAACCCACACACAGGAAATACCTGCCAGCAAATAATTAGGGCTTGCTGAAAAAAGGGAATCTTCCTCAGTGCAGCATGATTTCTATCTAGTTTGACCTGCGGACAACAATA
>DATNRH010000395.1 GCA_036703605.1 Candidatus Obscuribacterales bacterium
CAGTGGGGTGTTTCGGTCGACAGCCGTGACGCATGATCTGGTGTAAGTGTTGGATCAGCTGCAGAGTCCAAGGGAACTGGAGGTTGAGCCCTTGGACCTTGAGGGAGCCATAGACGAGGCGGCGGGGCAGGTTGCGCTGAACACCAGCCTTGTTGAGGCCAGCTTTCAAGATAGGGACCATAATTTGGGTGGACTGTTCTTGGGTCATTGTAGTACAGGCGAGTGGGTATTGAATGGTTTTCATGATGGTGCTATTTAAAGCATACCAGGCATCCTCGCGTGAGACATGGTTTGAACGGATGGCATCATGCCATTGCTTGGCTTTTTTGATTAGGTATTGGACTTCATCATCATCATGGCCGTCATGTCGAACTTGGACCCCCAAAGCCTCACGGGCTTCATGAACCTCCAGGCGTTCGACAGTGTGGGTAATGTTGCCAGCTGAGTCCTTGAAGTGAAGGGCGCCTGGGAGGTCATCTTTGGATCGGTAAGCCCAGTGGTCCTTGGACCATTTGAAGTCAATCATGTAGCAGTAACTCTTTTCAGGGGCCAAGTCGCCACCCGAGGCTCGGATGGCTCCATGCCAGTGGGAGAGGCCTTGTTGCATAGGATGTATCAAGTCTTCACAAGGGGTGATGTTGTCAGATGCTGAGTGGACCAGGTCATTGTCATCCACAAAACCAAACAGGACAATCTTGATAGCTTCGTGGCGAATGGCTGTCCAGGATTGGTAGCCAAGGCCTAGCTCCCTCATCATTTCAATTAGAGGAGAGCAAATGGCAGTCCAGCCAGGGCCAGCTGCGCCGTTGCCTTGGAGTAATCCTTGGAGTGGGGGTCGAAAGGGGTCATTGCCATATGTAATCTCAGAATCGCCGAAGGCAGTGCGCACGTGGTGAGTCATCTCTTGGATGGCCACTAGCATGGACCGTACTGGATTGGCATGAAGGCCTAGCCTTTGGAAGCAGATGTTGGCAACTGAGTGGACAATTTGATCAAAACATCCTTTGGCGTCATTAGAACAGATGATACCAGCTTTTCGTTTCTGGCGGAAGAGGTCGCTACACAGTCGCTGGTTGAGGCTGACCTCAGCAGCTCTGTGTTTCTTTCGGCCACCATAGTTTTTGGCTGCTAGGGCACCAGCTCTTTCAGCGTTCCACATCATGGACTTGCCCATATATTTGTAATTCATGTTGGCAGCAGCTTCCAGGAGCAAGATGGTGC
>DATNRH010000396.1 GCA_036703605.1 Candidatus Obscuribacterales bacterium
TGGGGTCCACGGAACTGGAAGGGAGTAGGAGACTCAAAGGGGGTAGCACTGGTCCATGAGGAGTTAGGGACCTCATCCATTGCTACGGCATAATTTGCACCATCATACCTCACAAGGTGGCCCATCTTGGCTGAAGGTGGGACGTGAGGAATGGTACTAGGGGGACCAGAGCCAGGAGGGTTGGCACCAGGGGTGCCAAGACCGGTGGGGCCACCGGAGGTGCCTCCACCAGGAGGAGGTGAGGTGCCACCGGAGGGGCTGCCACCACCACTTTCAGGGGTACCAGGAACTTGAGTCATCTTGTCGGGGACAGATAGTTAATGCTGGGAAGCACTTGGCCAAACTCAACGTACTGTGCTGGGGAGCACAGAAAACAACGGATCGATCAAAGGGATGAGAGTCGGGGGACTCTATTCAGGATGCTTGGAGAAGCACACACTTGGGGAAGCTTGGGAAGCTTATTGATTGGTGGGACAGGGACTGGGAGGCACTGCAGTTGCTTACCAGGTCCTTGGGGGTCACACCAATACGGACGGGCACTTGGAGGAAGCGTCCAGAGTTTAACTGAAAGGTTGGGCTCATAACCAGTTAAAACACACCAATCAACCGGATAAACTGAGCGAGAGAAAAATAAAGTTGGAAGATAACTTTGACTAAAATACTGATTAACTCTACTCGGAGATAGAATTGTGAGACCAGAAGAATGAGGAAAAATGAGGGCTCCTTGGGTGCCGTCGTCGGGAGTATCTTTGCAACACTTACATCAACCCTGGTACATTGTACAGGATATTCCCTACATACAGGAGTTTGAACGTGTTTTCAGTACCAGGGGTGATGATGTCAGATCGCGCCAGCTCGGTCCTGATGTCAGCGGGCCGGATACTCTTCAATGTTCTGGATTAGTACCGCACGCTCTTCAGCAGATTTTTCCACTAATTTATCGATAAATTAAGAGTATTCCACGTCAGAAAATTCAATTCAGGACTGGGAGTCACGTGCGCTCTAACTCTCCCTCCACCCAAGAGTTCCCTCGGTCACATTCGGTATTCATCTTCTGGTCATGCTCAAACACATGACAAGGGGGGCTAGTCCCCTACTTGTTCCACAGGTTCTTCCTTTTCTGAAATGATTACATACAACAACAAGGTGTGCAGCCAGCCGCGTCTTGCACAAAGACATCACCACCACCAGTGAGGTCCTACCAGCCTTGGACACGGAGCCGGTTGGCCTCAAAGGTCTCGCGGGACAGAGCCTTGGTGAGGTAGTCTGCATCCTGAAGCTGGGTCTCTACACGGAGGACTCGGATCTCAGGGTCGTCACCACCATCAGTGGGCTTCACATGCGACCAGAAGTGGTGCCACTTGACCAAGTAGTGGCGGGTACGGTTGGTGATGCGCTGGTTGACTGCCAACTGAAGGGCAGCATTGTTGTCCTCAAACACTCTAGAGGAGATAGAGGCAAGCTGGGGCTGTGGGAGGCCCAAGCCATGTGCGACCTCAAGGAGGAG
>DATNRH010000397.1 GCA_036703605.1 Candidatus Obscuribacterales bacterium
GCCATCCGCGAAGAAGCCTTGGAAAAGGTAGCCTCCGGTTTTGTCAAGCTCGTCAAATGGAAGGATCTGCGCAGTCAAATCCAAGCCGGCACAGCCCCACCAGTCAAGATCAGCCCCATTGCCGCCATCCCCCACAAAAGTTGCCAGTTCCGCCTTATTCTGGACCTGTCCAAGAAAGGCCAGCACCGGAAAGGCCAACTCCCCACCACCTCCGTCAATGAACTCACCAACCCCAACACAGCCCCAATGAAGTCCATGGACAACCTTGGAAAAGTCTTGCCCCGAGTCATTCAGGCCATGGCCACCCAGCCACTTGCTGATGGACCCATTCTAATGTCCAAACTGGACATCAAGGATGGTTTCTGGCGAATGTGCGTCCCGGAGGAGGATGAGCTCCAGTTCTGCTATGTGCTCCCTTCACTGCATCCAACCGAGGAAATCCAGTTGGTAGTACCGGCAGCACTGCAAATGGGTTGGACCCTCAGCCCCCCATTCTTCTCGGCCGCCACAGAAACTGGCGCTGATGTAGCCAGTCTCCTGCACCAGCAGCCAAGCCTACCCCCCCATCCCCTAGAGCACCACATGTTGGAGCCCATCAATCCATCGCTACTCTGTAGCCCAAGCCTACCGCCCCATCCCCTAGAGCAACTCATGTCGAAGCCCGTCACTCCATCCCTTCTCTGTGGCCCAAGCCTACCGCCCCATCCCCCAGAGCAACACATGTTGAAGCCCATCACTCCATCCCTACTCTGTAGCTTCCCCTTCCCCCAGCCCCACCCTGACATGTCCATCAGCCAGCTGGAAGTCTACAGGGACCAACTGTTCCTTCTTTTTGATGACTATGTGGATGACTTTATCAACCTCCTCCAGAGCACCAACCTGGAGGACCTACGCCATGCCTCCCGAGCCATCCTCCATGCCATCCACCAAATCTTCCCCCCAACCATTGCCACAGGCCACTCTGGCGAAGACCCCATCTCCTACAAGAAGCTGGTGCTGGAAGGAGAAGGCATCTGGGATGTGCGCAAGGAAATTCTGGGCTGGGTCTTTGATGGAGCTGCCCGCACCATGTGGCTTCCTGAGCCCAAGGTAGCCAAGCTCTTCGATGACATCACCAGCATCTTGCGCCTCAAGCATGCTGAAACCAAGGCTTTCCACTCTTTGCTTGGTAAGCTGGCCCATGCCATGATGGGAACAGCTGGTGGCACGGCCCTGTTGCCACCCCTGTACAAGGCCGTCAACGCCGCCCTTGGGCAAAGTCGCACCACCATCCAAATCCACCCCAACTCCTCTCAGGCCCATGCCCTCCAAGACTTGCGAACCCTCCTGCGAGTCCTGGGAAAAAGGCCCACTCTGTGCCAGCAACTGGTGCCTGGCATGCCTCACTACCTCGGTTTTTGCGATGCATGCAAGTACGGTGCAGGAGGTGTCTGGATGTCTGGGACTGCTACCCTGCGGCCACTTGTGTGGAGGCTAGCCTGGCCCCCGGCCATTGTGACCCTCTTTGACAATGGCACCCTCACCATCAATGACTTGGAAATGGCAGCCCTTCTCCTAGGCTACATCATCCTACAGTCCTTGCTGGACCTCCACCTCAAGCACACTGCCCAGTGGTGTGACAACTCTTCCACTGTCTCCTGGACTTCCAAACTCAGCAGCACCAACTCGGTGGTTGGGCAGCAACTGACCAGAGCCCTGGCACTCATCTACACTGCTGCTCAGTGCTCCCCTTTGGCCCCACTGCCCATCAGTGGGGAACACAACAAAATGGCTGACCTGTCCAGCAGGTCTTTCAAAAAGACAAGGGCCGTGGGAACCTACACTTTGGATGACCATGCCTTTCTCACCAAATTTAACACCGATTTCCCACTCACACAGGAGAGCTCCTGGCTCTTGCTCCGCCCCAGCACAAAGCTGAGCTCACTCGTCTTTGGCACCTTGCAGGGCGTGCACGTGAGACCGGGATCGTGGCTCAGACTGCCAAAACGCGCCTGCGATATTGGATCCATTGGCAGCACTTCTGCCACAAGTCTGGAGTGGACCCCTTCCTCTCCAACGTCAGTCGACCAGCACAACCTCACCACCTCGGCCTGTTCGCTGCGTGGGTTAGAGAAGGGCATGCAGGAAGAGGACATCAAGTCAGGGTTGGCTCAGTTCAGGAAGCGCTTCGCTCCGTCGGCAAAACTCTGGAACTGGCTGGGCACCCCAACCCCACCTACATCCCAGGGGCTTATGGAAAATTCGAGTACTCCCTCAACCTCCAACTAGAGCTACCGGCAACAAGACCCACCAACCTTGCCACAACTGGCTGTCCCTGTCACCCTGCCCGAGCATCTCCTCAACTCTGCCAGGGCCAACCCCCGCCTGGGAGCCAAGCAAAAAGCCACAGCAGACCTGGTCAACATTGCTTTCTACTACCTCCTGCGAGTTGGTGAATACGCCTACACCACCAACCCAAAGAAGCGCCGCACCACACCCTTCCAAACAAGGAATGTCACCTTCTGGAATGCCCAAGGACACATCATCCCCAACAACTCCCCACTCCCTTCCCTACTGACGGCCACCGAGGCCACCCTCACCATCACCAACCAAAAGAATGGCATCAAGGGCCAAACCATCCACCAACATTGTACCCTTGACATCAACAGCCCCGTCAAGTCCCTGGCTCGCCGGGTCCATCACATCCTGTCCAATGGGGGCCACCCAACCAGCTACATCTTTGACTACTACACACGCCCAGGCTCCCGGTCCTACATCAACCAAAAGGACATCAACACTGCTGTCAAAGATGCTGCTGTCTCTATTGGCCTCACCAACTTTGGCTACACAACATCAGATGTTAGCAGCCACTCCCTTCGAGCTGGTGGAGCAATGGCCATGCACCTCAATGGCATCTCTCCTGAGATCATCCAAAAGCATGGAAGATGGCGGTCTAACACCTTCCTCATGTACATCCATGAGCAGCTGAGTGCCTTCACAGCTGGGCTCTCCATCAAGATGTCCAACCGCATCCCCTTCCGCAGCATTGCTGGCCCAAGGCTTCGACCAGCCCCTCGTCGGCGCCCTTGAACCACCATGTCCCTTACAACATTGGTCCCATCCTCCCGGCCACACCATCACATCATCACCTACCACACCCACCCACCCACACAACACAACATCATCACATCATCATCCACCACACCCGACACCATCACACACCATCCCACTACACAGGGCTTCACCCA
>DATNRH010000398.1 GCA_036703605.1 Candidatus Obscuribacterales bacterium
CCCAAAGCATTCTAGCAGCGGGGGATGCCTTGACCCTCCAGTCTGCCGCACCGGTGCTGGGGGATGGGCGATTCTTCGCTGGCGGGCCCTTGCGGGTGGAGCGCTTGGACGGATCCCTGGGTATTCTGGAAAGTCCAGATGATCCAGTCCTAGGAAGTCTTAGGAATGTGACATTCGCAGCCTATGAGGGGCGATCGCTTCATATCCTAGCCGCTGGCAGCATTCGCATTGGCACGGTGGAGATTACCGGGGCAGCCCAGCCCAACCAAGCGATCACGTCCGCCAATCCCTATTCCAATGTGCCCCTAGCCGATGGAACAACCCTGGTGATTGACGGCAGCACCGCTCCCACCCTAGACCTCCGGGCTGGGATGGATGAGGCGGAGGTACAGAATTTTCTCAACAGTTTTGCGATTCCGTTACCAGAAGGGTTTCTAGGGGGTACGGTTCCAGGGTTAGAAACCTGTATGGACTGCAATACTGTAGATAACTTAGATGGCCGGGCAGATATCACCCTAGGCAGGGTGTCGGTGGAGGCCCTTGACGGAGTGGTCTTGATCACCAATCGCTTTCAAGCCAATGGGAATCCTGGTGATATCAGGCTGAATGGGCCCATTGCTCTATTTAATGAAGCCAATAGCGGACGACTGGTGGTGGAATCTCGCGATAATTTGACTGTTGAGAATCAGATCAATGGCAATTCCCCCGATGGCAATGGTGTGCCCATTTCACTCTTTGCTGAAGATAATCTCACCATTGCCGCCACGATCAACAGCAGTTCGGCCAATGCTGCCGGCACGCTGCGTCTTGAGGCTGGGGATACCCTCGCAATTGGTGGACAAACGGCAGAGGGTGACCCCATTCAACTCTCGGTTCAAGGATTCAATGATGGGACAGGCGGCGACATCAGCCTCGTTGCCCCCACCGTGACAGTGACCGATGGTGCCCAGTTGAATGCAGGCACCTCAGGCAGTGGGGGTGGTGGTCAAATTTCGATGGATGCCTTCACCGTAACTCTCGCTGATGGCACTCGGGTATTGACAGGCACCTCAGGCGCAGGGGCAGGTGGGCAAATCGTCATCAATGCACCTACCGTTACCCTCACCGATGGTGTACGCCTAGATGCGGGAGCCTTACGACGCGGCGCGGCCGGTCAAATTTCGATTGATGCCCTCACGGTTCTGCTTGCCAATGGCACCCTGCTCAATACCGCCACCTCCGGAGCAGGTGCGGCCGGCCAAATCTCAATCACAGCACCCACTGTCACCCTCACAAATTTAGCAAGCCTCAGTGCTTCAACCTCAGGACGGGGCAACGCCGGACAAATTTCGGTTGATACTGAACAATTGACCTTGACTGAGGGGGCAGCGATCGCATCTGGCACCATTGGTACGGGCAATGCTGGACAAGTCACCATTGACGCCAACCAGGTCATTCTGCAAGACAGTGGCATTTTGGTAAGCAGTAGTCGGAGTAATGGGACAGAAGCGCCGGGGGCGGCTGGTCAGATCCAGATCCGAGGCGAAACTGTCGCCCTAGAAGGAAGCAGTCAGATTTCGGCTAGCACTGAGAGTGATACCGGAGGCGGTAGCATTGGTATCCGAGCAAATCAGATTAACTTACAAGATCAGGCGGCTCTGTTTGGTGGTGCCAACGGTACTGGGGCAGGCAGCACCATCGATTTGCGGGCTGATCGTATCCGTCTGAGTCAAACTGCTGCGATTCAAGCTATCACCACGGGCACCGGCAATGCCGCAACGATTCAACTGCGGGGCGATCGCATTGAGCTGAACGATTTATCTCGCATTGTGGGAGATACCAATGGTCTTGGAGCGGGGGCGACGGTTTTCCTTACGGGCGATCGCATTTCCTTAAGCGATCAAGCCTCAATTCAAGTTAACGCTTACAACCGAGGAGCGGGCGGACAGGTGACGTTAACGGGTGATCGCATTGAGCTAAGCGACCAGTCATTGATTCAAGGAAATAGCCTAGGGCGCGGTGCGGGCGGCACAATCGTTCTCAATGGCGAGCAAATTGCCTTAACCCAAGGGGCTGGAATGTTAGCTCAAGCCCTTGCAGACGGACGAGCTGGGCAAATCACCATTAATGCAGAGCAGCTATCCATGTCCGGACAATCGTTAGTCTTTGCCAATACACCCGCAAACACCTCTGGCAATGCTGGACAAATCAACTTCAACATTGGCACATCCATGGATGTCTCTGGCGCGTCAATTTTTGCCAACAATAGTGGCAGCGGGCGTGGGGGGGACATCCGGTTTCAGGGCGGATCGCTAACCCTGCGCAATGATGCCCAAATTTCTATCCGCAACCGAGAACAGGGTAGCGGTGGACAACTTCAACTGCGCGGCATGGATCAAGTGCGACTTCTTGGTGATCCACAGAGCGATCGTCTCACCGGCTTTTTCCTAGGAACGGAGGGAACAGGTAATGGCGCAAATTTTACTCTGCAGGCGGATCGGCTGTTGATTCGAGATGGAGCTGGAATTTTTGCACCTAGCCGAGGTGGAGATTCAGGAAATATGACGCTACAAACGCGGGTTCTGGACGTTTTAGGTGAGGG
>DATNRH010000399.1 GCA_036703605.1 Candidatus Obscuribacterales bacterium
CGCCGGATCAAAGTTTGCTCACAACTCCCCGACGCTTATCGCAGCGTGCCACGTCCTTCTTCGCCTGTACATGCCAAGGCATCCACCAAATGCTCTTACCTCACGCTTGAGAATCCACACCATCAACGACAGGCCTGCATAGAACCTGCGCTGTAATAGGTGCGGACGATAATCTCAGCCAGATATTTCATCTGTATGTGTCGCATAGCATCCGGCCATAAAGACCGAACACCGTGCTCCACGGCATCGATTAAAAAACCCATTCACAATGTCAAAGATGCAGGCAAACCCTGCGCACCATCGGCGAACCGATGGAATTTCGTGTCTTCATCCCTGGAGGGTATTGGCGGCGCATCCGCCATATCAGGCTGGTGGAGCCTATCGGGATCGAACCGATGACCCCCTGCTTGCAAAGCAGGTGCTCTCCCAGCTGAGCTAAGGCCCCTTAACAGCCTGATATATGAAAAATGGTGGGCCTGAGAGGATTTGAACCTCTGACCTCACCCTTATCAGGGGTGCGCTCTAACCAACTGAGCTACAGGCCCACTTTCCATGCCCTGCTAGCTGCCAATTTCCGAAGAAATGGCAAGCCGCGGGCGGCGTGAGCCAGCTCAGGCGTACAGCATCTACGCGATGCTGATCTCCAGTGATGAAGGGACATGAGGACGACGGCATGTTCTTTGAAAAGCTGCGAAGCTCTTCCCGGTACAAGACCAGGCGCTTTCGTAGCAATCCTTAGAAAGGAGGTGATCCAGCCGCAGGTTCCCCTACGGCTACCTTGTTACGACTTCACCCCAGTCGCTAAGCCCACCGTGGTCGCCTGCCTCTCTTGCGAGTTAGCGCAACGCCTTCGGGTGAACCCAACTCCCATGGTGTGACGGGCGGTGTGTACAAGGCCTGGGAACGTATTCACCGCGGCATGCTGATCCGCGATTACTAGCGATTCCGCCTTCATGCTCTCGAGTTGCAGAGAACAATCCGAACTGAGACGGTTTTTAGAG
>DATNRH010000400.1 GCA_036703605.1 Candidatus Obscuribacterales bacterium
CCTTGGGCTGGTATGGAGGTTTACCCTATATTCTGGGAATGTTGATGCTGCTGTTTAATCAATTTCGCGGCCCAGAAGGACGGGAAGATCCCTTTGCGGCGGCAGCGCGATCAATTACCGTTAGTTTTCTGGCAATTCTATCCCTCGGGCCGTTTATGGTGGGTTTGTCCGGCATGGTCATGTGGGGATTTTTAGGCATCGGTATGGCGGCTCGTAAGCATTATTTATTTCAAGGATCGAAGCTGCCATGATCGATCTGTTGATTTAGCATGAGCCCTATGGCTATGTGAGTTCTTCATCTGCTAAGCCACGTTCAGTCAATAGGAAATGACCTGAGTCAGTTATGGTGTTCATGGAGCTTGATTTTTATCTATATCTAATCCTATGAAAATTTTGCAGATTGGTAAGGGTTGGTTCCCGGAGGAGCCAGGGGGACTGAACCGCTACTTTTATGACTGTGTCTATGCTTTACCTCAGGTGGGCATTGAGGTGCAAGGACTAGTGGCCGGCAGCGATCGCCCTGCTAAAGACTCCCATGGGCAGGTACAGTCCTTTGCCCAAGCCAAGGACTCACTCCCACAACGCTGGCTGGGAGCCCGGCGCTGGATCGCTCAGCAATCTGACCTGCCGCCCTTAGTGGTCTCTCACTTTGCCCTGTATACCTTTCCTATTTTGAACCAACTGGGCGATCGCCCCTTAGTGGTTCATTTTCATGGCCCCTGGGCTTTAGAGGGGCAGGCGGAAGGCGCTAAGGCGATCGCGGTGCAGTTCAAAACGTGGCTAGAGCAAACCTGCTACCGGCGGGCGGTAGTGTTTATCGTACTGTCCCAATCCTTTCGCGATATTTTGCATCGTAGCTATGGTGTGCCCCTGGAAAAAATTCAGGTGGTGCCGGGAGGGGTGGATCCTCAGCATTTCCACACGGGTCTATCGCGGCAGCAGGCGCGGGAAAAACTGGGCTGGGAGAGCGATCGCCCCACAATTGTCGTCGTGCGCCGTTTGGCCAAACGCATGGGGCTGGAAAACTTAATTCAGGCGATCGCCCAAGTGCGAGATCAGTACCCGGATATTGTCGTCAAGATTGCCGGTAAGGGCTCCCTCAAGGATGCTCTCCAGCAGCAAATCGAGTCCCTGGACTTGACCCAGCAGGTGCAGCTCCTCGGCTATGTGCCGGACGAGCAACTGCCGCTGATCTATCGGGCTGCTGATTTCTCGATGGTGCCTACGGTGTCCCTAGAGGGGTTTGGCTTGATTGTGGTGGAATCGCTGGCGGCGGGTACTCCGGTGCTAGGCACGCCCATTGGCGGCATTCCTGAAATTTTGCGACCCTTTTCGTCGGATCTGGTGCTGGAGGGATCGGAGCCGGCCCAGTTGGCCCGGGGCATTTTGCAAGCGCTGTCGGGAGAGCGATCGCTGCCGGATGACAAGGCCTGCCAGACCTATGTGGCAGAGAATTTTGCCTGGCCGTTGATTGCCACAAGGCTGAAATCTATCTATGAAGCGGCTTATGAAGCAGCAGCTAAGGGGAGGGTGGCATGAACCTTGCATCTAATGCTGTACAAACACCATCGCCAACTCGGCGACGGGTGCTGTTTGTTGATCATGCAGCGGTGATGGGTGGCGCGGAGTTAAGCCTGTTGGATCTGGCGATCGCCTACCGAGACACCAGTCGGGTGCTGCTGTTTGACCAGGGCCCATTCCGGGAGCGACTGGAGGGAGCCAACGTTCCCGTCCAGGTAATTGCTGCACCTAGCTCACTGCTGTCGGTGAAGGCGTCGGGAGGCTTGAGCGCTCTGAAGGCGATTCCGGGGCTAGGCTGGATGGCGCGGCGGATTGTGGAGCAGAGTCGAGATGTGGATCTGATTCATGCCAATTCCCAAAAAGCTTTTGTGGCAGCGGCCCTAGCCCGTCTGATGGGAGCGCCGCCGGTGGTGTGGCATTTGCGGGATATTCTCACCGCCAGTCACTTTAGCTCCATGAACCGACGGTTGGCGATCGCCCTGGCCAATGCCCAAGCCAG